>JBFMBH010000001.1 GCA_040755095.1 Thermodesulfobacteriota bacterium | reverse complement strand
ACCACCAATCCGGACCTGATGCGGATCGGCAGCGAGCGGCCGGCGGACCGGGGTCCGGAGGCAGTGAACATGGGCACCTACTGTCTTGAGGTGGCGGAGAAGTGGAAGCAGGACGGCAAGACCCCGGATGGCCAGGTGGTCTGGACCAAGGACACCCTCCGCCGCGCCGTGCCCTGCAAGTAGGCCCGGACCACCCCCCGTCCCGGAAACCGGCTGCCCGGGCAGGTGCACCGGCAAGACCGGGCCCCGGCGGCACCTTCAGGCCCCGGTCGCCGGCCCGGCCGGGGCCGCCTCGATGCCGGCGACCCGGGGCAGGTGCACCGAGAAGACCGAGCCCCGGCCCGGGGCGGACTGGACCTTGACCTGGCCGCCGTGGGCGGTGACGATGTGGCGGACGATGGCGAGCCCCAGGCCGGTGCCCCCCTTCTTGCGGCTGCGCGCCTTCTCCGCCCGGTAGAAGCGCTCGAAGAGCCGCGGCAGGTGCTCGGCGGCGATGCCCGGTCCCTGGTCGATGACCGCGATCACCACCTCCTCCCCGCTGGCGTACGCTTCCATCCAGATGGTCGTGTCGTTGCCGCTGTACTTCACGGCGTTGTCCAGAAGATTGACCACCACCTGCTCCAGAAGCGGCGGGTTGATACGGGCGGCCAGATCCGGCGGGCAATCCGTCTCCACGGTGATGCCTTTTTCCGCGGTCCGGAGGCTGACCGCCGCCTGGGCCGCCTCCAGGACCGGTGCCAGGGGATGCGGCGCCAGGGTAAAGCCGCCGGCCTCGGCGTCCGCTTCCAGTCGGGCCAGCACCAGCAGGTCGTCGACGATGTCGCTCAGCCGATCCGCCTGCCGGCCGACGATCTCCAGGAAGCGGCGGCCGTTCTCCGGCTCTTCCATGGCGCCGGCCAAGAGGGTCTCCACAAAGCCTTTGATGGAGGTGATCGGCGTCTTGAGCTCGTGGGAGACGTTGGCCACGAAGTCGCGCCGCACCGTCTCCAGGCGGCGGATGTGGCTGACGTCGTGCAGGACCACCAGGCCCCCCCGGGGCAGACCGTCTTCATCCAGGAGATGGACGCCGTGCACCGCCAGGAAGCGGTCGCCGCCGGGGCCACCCGGCAAGGTCACCTCCCCGGCGACCGGACTGTCCCGGGTCAGGGTTTCCCCGGCCAGCCGCTCCAGCTGCCGGTGACGGATCACCTCCAGCACCTGCCGGCCCACCAGGGACCGCCGGCTGTCCAGGCCCAGCAGCCGGATCGCCGCGTCGTTGACCCGCTGGATGCGGCCTTCCTGGTCCAGGACGATCACCCCTTCCAGCATGCTGGCGAACAGGGCCTCCAGCTCGTTTTTTTCCCGGAGGGCGGCGCGGATGCGGCCGGCCAGCTCCTGGGCCATCCGGTTCATGGCCGCGGCCAGGCCCTGCAGCTCCTCTTCCACCACCGACAGGGGGAGGGCCAGATCGCCGGCGGCAAAGCGGGCTGCCCCCTCCTCCAGGGTGCGCAAAGACCGGCGCAGGCGGCGGGTCGCCAGCAGGGTGGCGGCTGCCACCAGGAGCATGAAGGCCAGGCCGGCGATCAGGAAGACGAGCCGGACGGCGGTCAGATCGTGATCCAGAGGGAGGGCTGGCCGGGCAGCCCGCAGGACGGCCAGCACCTGGCCGTCCCTGGTCAGGGGCATGGCCAGGTACACCACCTCGGTGTGCAGGGTGAAGCTGTAGCGCCGGGCGAAGGCCACCTGTCCGGCCAGGGCCCGGGCCACCTCCTCCCGGTCGGCATGGCTTTCCATCCGCTCGGGCGCCTCCCAGGTGTCCGCCAGCACGGTGCCGTCCGGAGCAACCACGGTCAGACGGGTATCGGCGGCCTGGCCGGTGTCCCGGACAAAGGCTTGCAGCCGGCCGGCCGCTTCGGGCAGCATACTGCGGATGGTGTCGACTACCAGCCGGGCCCGGACCTCCAGGTCCTCCTGGACCAGCCGTCCCTGGGCCGCCGACCAGGTTCGGCTCAGAAAGCCCAGCAGCAAGGTCAGAAAGAGCAGGGCCGCCAGAAGCTGCACCAGCAGCAGCCGGCGCAGCAGCCGCACCTGGCTCATGGCGCCGTCCCCGACCCGGCGAGCCGCTGCAGGAGGTCCAGCACCCGGGCCTCGATGACGTCCCGCACCTGGGCATAGGCAGCTGGCTCCAGATCCCGGGGGTCAGGCAGGTCCCAGTCCTCCCGGATGAAGGCCCGGACAAAAGGGCAGCTGTCGCCGCAGCCCATGGTCACCACCGCGTCGTAGGGGTCATCCGCGACAGCGGACAGCGGCTTGGGGAAATGGCCGGCGAGGTCGTAGCCCTTCTCGGCCATGGCGGCCTTCGCCCGGGGGTTGATGGCTGCCGCCGGCTGCGAGCCGGCGCTGGCGGCCTCCACCCGGCCGGCCCCATGCCGGCGGCAGAAGGCCTCGGCCATCTGGCTGCGGTTGGCGTTTTCCCGGCAGACGAAAAGGACACGGCTGGCCATGATGGAAACCTCCCAGGGGGGGCTAGCCGATCACCCAAGGTGGCACCTTCGGATCGGCTATGATGGTGCGGTTTGCAGTCAGGCCCTGCAGGGGCCGTACCATACCAGCCCAGGGCAACGCCCTGGGTACGGGGGCCGGCGGCAATACCCCGCGCCCGTGGCCGACCATGGACTGGATGGACGACATGGACGGCATGGACGGCATGGACGCCAATACCCCGCGCCCGGAGGGGGGCACGGTCAGCCCCGGTGGCCTACCGACGGCAGCATACCATGTTCCGAGATCAGACGATGACAGCCAGTCTTGAATTGGTGGTGGCGCATTTCCAGGAGGATCTCCGCTGGCTGCGGCGGGTTCCCAAGGGCCTGGCCATCTCGGTCTACCACAAGGGCGGCCGGGCGCTGCCTGGCGCCGTTGTGCTGCCCAACGTCGGGCGGGAGGCCCATACCTACCTCCACCACATCGTCAGCCGCTACGACTCCCTGGCCGAGGTCACCGTTTTTGCCCAGGGGCATCCCTTTGACCATGTCCACGATTTCCATCCGTTCCTGCGGCGGCTGGCAGCAGGCGAGGAAGAGGTCGAGGACTTCCGGTGGCTGGGGTTTGTCCTGGATTGGGACGACAGCCGCGGGGAGAGGCTGTTCCAGGGCTGGAGCAAGAACCCCGAGAGACGGCCGCTGCCCATGGCGTTGTTCTGGGAGCGGCTCGGGGAGGGGCCCCGGCCCGAGGTCTTCGTCTTCTATCCCGGCGCGCACTTTGCCGTGACCAGGCAGCAGGCCCTGGCCAGGCCCCGGCACCTCTACGAGCGGGCCCTCACCCTCAGCGCCGAGCTGCCGGATGCGGCTCACTGTTTCGAGCGCTGCTGGGACCATCTCTTCGGTGTGGCCGGGGCGCCTGCCGGGATCGCGATCAGCGATCTGCCCCTGTTCAAAAAGCCGATCCGCCGCCTCCGGGAGGCGCCAGCGGCGGCCCATCCCCTGCCACGGCTCAGGCGCAGCGGCGGTCCATGACCTCCTTCCGGCCGTCCCGGTGCCAGCCGAGAAACTGTGCCGCCCCCTCCCGGCCCAAGTAGCGCTCCAGGGTCTTCGGCTCTGTGTGCAGAAGGTCCACCAGGATCAGGCCATCGAGCGCGTCGCCAAAGTCCCGGTCCAGGTTGAAGGCCAGGACCCGGCCGCCCAACTGGAGATAGAACTTCAGAAGCACCGGGATGTCTTTCTCCTCCGGCTCCAACTCCGCCACCAGGCTCGCCACCTCCGCCATGTCTGCCAGGGCTGCCCGAACGGTATCCGGCTGGCAGCCCCTGACCTGCACGGCCCGCAGCCGCAGCGGCGTCCGGGACTGCACCATCCGGCCCAGATCTGGCAGACTGTAGCGCACCTGCAGGGTGTGGGCGATGAGCTGCCGGGACAGATCCTGGTACCGGCGGGTGATGCTTACCGGCCCGAACAGGATCCGGTACCGGGGATGGCGGACGATGAACTGGCCGATGCCCTTCCACAGGAGCAGGAGCGGTCCGAAGCTCCGCTGGTACTCCGGCCGCACGAAGCTGCGGCCCATCTCCAGGGCTGGCCCCAGCCGGTCAAAGAGACCGGGGCGGAAACGGAAGAGGGTGCTCGTGTACAGCCCGTCGACGCCGCGGGCCGGCAGGATCTCGTCCACCAGGCCCATGCGATAGGCGCCGGCGATCTCCTGCCGGCTGCTGTTCCAGAGGAACAGATGCCGGTAACAGTCATCGAAGCGATCCAGATCGAGGGCCCGGCCGGTGCCCTCCCCGTTGGCCCGGAAGGTCAGCTCCCGGAGCCGGCCGATCTCCTGGAGGATGGCGGGGATCTGGCCGGCGATAGCCATGTGCACGGACAGGGCGCCACTCGCGGCCAGGAGGGAGGCGGCGGGCAGGCGTGCGACCTCCCCGGCCAGGGTGGCCGGATCCTGGGCTGCCGGCACTGGTTGGCGGCGGGCGGCTGGCCGCCACCAGCGGTCCGCTGCCGTCCTGCCCTGGGAGCCGCGGGCCAGGGTATGGCGCAGAAACAGGGTGCGGAAGCGCAGGTAGGTCATGAGGTCAGAGTCTGTGGCCAGGTTCCGGAGCTTGGCAGGGGGCACGGGATGGCCGATGGCGAGCCGGATCTGCCGGCCGCTCTTGTTCAGCAGCTCCCGGGCCAGGAGGGCGGTGCGCAGGCGTGACCGGACCAGGCCGGCCAGGTGGAAGAGGGGGCTGTTGGCCTGGGGAAAGAAGACGGGCAGCACCGTAGCCTCGGCCTTGCGTATGAGCCGGCCCAGGCCGGGCTCCCATTCCGGCTCCACCACCCGGCGCTCCCGAAGCCGGAAGTGGGCCACCGTACCGGCAGGAAAGACCACCAGCGCACCGCCGCCCTGCAGCCAGGCGAGACAGGCCCTGAGGCCGGCGATATTGCGCTGGGCCGCGCCGGGTCCGGCAAACGGGTCGACAGCGATGAGGTCCTCCCGCAGATCCGGAATCCGGGTCAGAAGATGATTGGCCATGATCTTGACATCCCGGCGTACCTGCCGGAGGCTGGCAGCCAGGACCAGACCCTCCACGCAGCCGAAGGGATGGTTGGCCACCACCACTACGGGTCCGGTGGCAGGGAGCCTTTCCAGGGCTGACTCGGCAAGACAGACCCGGATGCCCAGCCGTGCCAGCACCCGGTCGGCAAAGGGCCGGGGGTCGGCAGCGGTGACCAGCTCGTCATAGATCCGCTGGCAGCGCCGGAGCGCCAGGATTCCCTCCACGGAAGTGGCAAGAGCGCCGAACAGCCGGTGGGCCGGATCGTGCTGGCAGGGGTTGGGCAGGGCGAAAATGGCGTGCCGGATGGCTGGGTCCATCATGACTCCTGGTCGCTGGGGCTCATGGGGTGCGGGGTTGGGCATGGGGATCGTTGTCGTGGAGGTTGTCGAGGAACTGGCTGGTGCAGGCCTGCCAGGAGAAGGTGTTGGCGAAGGCGCGGCAGCGGCTGCTGTCCACCGCCAGGGCGGCCAGGGCCGCCTGCCGCAGATCGGCATCGAGCACACCATTCTCGCCGTTCTTGACCAGCTGGAGAGGACCGGTCACCGGATAGGCCGCTACCGGCACCCCGCAGGCCATGGCCTCCAGGAGCACCAGGCCAAAGGTGTCGGTGCGGCTGGGAAAGACGAAGACATCGGCACTGGCCATGGTCTGGGCGAGCTCTTCGCCCCGGCGGTAGCCGGTGAAGCGCACCGCCGGGTACCTGGCCCTGAGATCGTCCATGGCCGGTCCGTCGCCGACGATGTACTTGCTGCCCGGCAGGCCCAGCCGGCAAAACGCCTCGAGGCCCTTTTCCACCGCGACCCGTCCGACATAGATGAAGATGGGGCGCGGCCCGTCGAGATGGATCTTCGGCCGCGGCCGGAACAGGCTGGTGTCCACCCCCCGGCCCCAGAGGACGAGGTTGCGGAAGCCCCGTGCGGCCAGTTCCTCGCGTAACGGCGCGGTCGCGACCATGGTCCGGCGGGCGGCGGTGTGGAAGCGCCGGACCACCGCATAGGAAACGGGCAAGGGGATGGGAAAGCGCAGCCGCACATACTCGGGGAAGCGGGTGTGGTAGGAGGTGGTGAAGCCCAGGCCCCGCTGTCGGCAGCACGCCCGGGCTGTCCAGCCCAGGGGGCCCTCGGTGGCGATGTGCACCGCCTGGGGACGGAAGGCGTCGAAGAGCCGGTGGATGCCCCGCCGGGGCGCCAGCGCCAGCCGGATTTCAGGATAGGTGGGGCAGCCCACGGTGCGGAACCGTTCCGGCGTCACCACCAGCACCTCGTGGCCCATCTCCTCCAGGGTGGCGGCGGTCCGGTACAGGGTGGTGACGACCCCGTTCACCTGGGGATGCCAGGCGTCGGTGACAACGGCGATTCGCATCACAGCCCGGTTGCGATCCCCAGGCAGGGGAGCAACAAGAAGAGCCTGGAGAAAAGGCCGGAAGGGGCGGGCGCCAGCAGACGCTTGCCGGGCGGGGCTGGCGGCGGCTGCTGGCTCATGATAGCGGCCGCTGCCAGCGGCTGCTCCGGCAGCGGATCCACCGGCCAGCGGACAATGGCCAGGGAGCCGTCGGCATGCTCGGTCAGGGCGGTACAGCTTTCCACCCAGTCGCCCATGTTGGAGTACTGGATGGCGCCCAGCCGCGTCAGGGCGGCCCGGTGGATATGGCCGCAGATGAGGCCGTCCACCTGCCGGCGCTCCGCCTCCCGGACCACCGTCTTCTCGAAGCTGCCCATGTAGTTGACCGCCGCCTTCACCTGATGCTTGAGCCAGCCGGCCAGGGACCAGTATTCCCGCCCCAGGAGACGGCGGGCCCGATTGAGGTAGCGGTTCATGACCAGGAGCGCCTCGTAGGCCTCGGCCCCCACCCGGGCCAGCCACTCGCTGGCGGTCACCACCCGGTCCAGCTCGTCCCCATGCAGGACCAGGAAGCTTTCCCCCCGGGCCGTGACGTGGATCGCCTGCCGCTGGAACCGGATATTGCCCATGGCAGCGCCATCCCAGGCACGCAGCAGGTGGTCGTGATTGCCGGGGATGTAGAGAACCTTGGTGCCCGCGGCAGCCTTGGCGATGATGAGGTGCAGGATGCGGGTATTGATCTCTGGCCAGTGCCAGCCTCGCCTGATCCGGTAGAGGTCGATGATATCCCCCACGAGATAGAGGTATTCCGAGTCGGTGCGGCGCAGGAATTCGAACAGGGCCGGACCGTGCGCGTTCCTGGAGCCGAGATGGGTATCCGAGATCCAGATGGAGCGATAGACAGTGGTGCGCATGGGGGCCTCCGCGGGCGAGGTGGAGGAACCTGCGGCGCACCGGCCCGGGGCCTGGTTGGGGAGCGGAGAAAGAGGCAACCGGCCGTGCCGCAGGGTGCTCAGATCTTGCCCCCACAAGCTAGCGGCGAATTGTTCAGGAACGGCTAAGAACGGATATGCTTGTCGTTAAGAAGCAGATGGCGGGCGTCCGGTGACGGGCGCCGCAGGTCGGCCGATGGCCTGGGGCCGCAGCCCATTGGAGGGGCAGCCCCCCGTGGCTGCCCCGGTGCGGGCAACGGGCGGCCACCGGGGGCTACCCCTATCGGGTGGGTTCTCGAATGCGGTGGGGGGCGCGGCTGGCCGGCCGGCCTCTCTCGGCTACGGCGCCGGCGACTGGTGTCCGGCGGGCAGGGCGATGGCAAAGCGGGTGCCGGTCTCGGGGCTGGAGACGAACCAGACCCGGCCGCCCAGGACCCGTTCGCCCAGGAGCTTCATGGCATAGGTGCCCAGGCCCCGGCCTGCTCCCGGCTTGGTGCTGAAATGGCGCTGGAAGATCCGCCGCTGGATGGGCTCCGGGATCGGCTCCTGGCTCCAGACCGAGAGCTCCGCCTCCCCGTCCGCCACCAGGCAGGACAGCCGCACCTCCTGGCCCGGGAAGGAGGCCTCCAGGGCGTTGACGATCATGTTGGCCAGGATCCGCCGCAGGAGGGTGGGGTCGGTGCGGATGGTCACCGCCGGCGGCAGGGAGGCCAGCAGCTGCTTGCCGGCGGCCGCCGGGTGCTTCCGGAAGTCGGCCGCCAGCTCCAGGAGCAGCTCAGCCAGGGGCACCTCCGCCGGCGCGGGGCGGACCGGGGGCTCGGTGGCGCTGGTCCGGCTCAGGGCACGCTGCACCGCCACCTCCTGGGACAGGCGGGTGGCCAGACGGTCGATCTGGCTCACCAGGCCCAGGAGCTGCTGGCGATCGCCGCTGGGGTTGGCAGCCGCCACCTGCAAGAGCTGGGCGCCGGCGAACAGGGCGTTCAGGGTGTTGCCCAGGTCGTGGAAGAAGCTCCGCTCCAGGGCCGCCCGCCACTGCTCGTCGGTGACGTCCTGGAGGAAGAAGAGCAGGAAGCGGCGGCCGTCCACCTCCACCGGTGCGGCCCGGACCCGGAAGCACAGCTCGATCTCCTGCCGGTTGCGGCGGGCGGTCATGGCGCAAAGCCGCTCCTGGGGACAGCTCGTCTCCAGGGCGGCCATTATGGCGATCACCGCGCCACAGGAAGGGCAGAACGGCGTAGTGCCACAGCCGGCCGGTGGCTCGTAGGCATGGATGCAGGGCACCGCCTCCCCGGGCCGCAAGCCCAGGGCCTGGGAGGCATCCGGCAGGCCCAGGGTGGCCAGGAGGGCGTCGTTGACCGCCAGGATCTGCCGTTCCTGGTTGAGCACCGCCAGAAGACCGCTGGCACAGCCCAGGAGGGTCGTCATGAGCGGACTGCCGGAAATGAAGGCGATATCCGCTGCGAGCTGCTGGTCAGTGGCCCGTTCGGGGGGAGCAAAGCAGGTGTCCATGGCGTCATCCCTGAGGGGGGCAGCTCCGCACAAGGCGGAGATGGGATCAGTGTAGGGAGGACAGCCCCTTCCTGGCAACCGCTTTCTTTCGCCCAGGGCACCAGCTCTGGACCGGACAGCCGCTGGTGCCCTGGCTGGCGGCACGGCCAAAGAAGGGGGCCGGAGCCGGCGGGCAGCGGGGAGGCTAGTGGGTCAATCCCGTCGCGGTCGAGGGTCCCGGCGGATGCCGGTGGGCGCTTGCCCCGCGGCAACAATGGGGGTTGACGCCGGAGGCCGGCGAAGGAGAGAGTAGGCAGAGGCCGGGAAGGCGGCCGGGCACCGGCCATGCCGCGGGGGCATGGCCGCGGTGCTGCCGTCTCTCTTGGCCTGCCGCCGGCAGGAGACGCCCATGAAGAGATTCCGGGCACTGCTTCCCCTGCTGCTGGCCGCCTGGCTCCTCGGCAGCTCCGGCCCGGTCGGCGCCCTGGTGCCCGAGGATTTCGCCGGCGGCCTGCGCCTGGAGGCCCTGGGGAGGGGCCTCTTTTCGAGGTCCCGGTGCCGGTCGCCGTCTACCTGGGGTCAGTGCAGCCGGACCTGCGGGATGTCCAGGTCTTCAATGCCCTGGGTGAGGCCGTGCCGACGGCCCTTCGGCCGCCGTTGGCCCCGGGCAGAGCAGAGGCGGCGGTGGCCCTGCCCCATCCCCCGCTGCCGGGCCATCCCGAGGAGGAGCCTTCAGCCGCGATTGCCCAGCGGGTGCGCACAGGTGGAGGCCGGCTGGCCGTTGTCGGGTCTCGTGGCCTGGGGACTGGTGGTCCTCATGGCTGGCCTGTGCTTCGGTCTGGCGGTCCGGATTGCCAGCCACCTCAGATAGGAGGCAAGCTCTGAAGCCTCAGCGCACCACCACCTGCACGTCATCGACGTTGGCGGTCTGGCTGCCGGCATAGCCGGAAACCCCGAAGAAGAAGCCGTAGGAGCCGGCGGGCAGACGGGAGGCCAAGAGGGTGGTCTCGTCAAGGTCGAAGAGGGGGGCCCGGAAGGCCCGGCTGACCCCGAGCCGCCAGCCCTTGGGATAGACCCAGGAGTAGGCGCCGGCCGGGGTGGCCAGGACGATCCACCAGTCGGCGGCGAGGTCCAGGGCCTCGTTGGCCGTAAGACGGATGGAAAAGGCCACCGTCTCCTGCCGGCTCACGGTCAGGGGATCGTCGCCGCCATTGGCCCGGGCGTCGCTTTGCGGCCCGGTGCTGCGGAAGGTGGCCTTCACCGCCAGATCCTCATCCACGCTCACCGAACAGGCGCCGGTGCCGGCGCAGCCCCCCCCCACCCAGCCCTCGAAGACCGAGCCGGGATCCGGCACCGCCTCCAGGGTCAGGCGGGTGCCGTGGGCAAAGGCGGCGCTGCACAGGCTGCCGCAGTCGATGGTCCGGTCGGTTGCGCGTACCGTGCCCCGGCCGGAGCCATCCCGAAAGATGACCAGGGTATGGTGGCTGGCCGGTAGCTGGCCGGTGCCCGTGAGCGAGACCTCCAGGAGCCGGGGCAAGGCGTTGGAGGGGATCGCCAGCACCGCCTGGCGCTCGCCCGCCGCAGCCGGGGTGAAGGCGAGCTGCAGGGAGCAGACGCCGTCCGGCGGCAGCAGGCGGCCACTGCAGGTGTCCTCCTGGAGGCGGAATTCCGCCGCCTGGCTGCCGGCCACGGTCAGCTGCTCCAGGGCCAGGACGGTGTTGCCGGAGTTGCGGATGGTAAGAGGCAGGCTCGCGGTGGACCCCACCAGCACCGCCGGCCAAGCCGGTGCCGCCGGGCCCAGCGCCACCACCGGCGCCAGGTCGCCGGTCAGGCCCGGCTCCAGGGCCAGGAGCAGGGCGTTGGGCCCCGGAGCCGGAGTGGGCTGCCAGGCCGCCGGCGGCAGGCCCAGGTCCGGCGAGTCGCTCAAGCCCGCCAGGAGCAGCCGGCCGCCGGCCTCCACGGCCAGCCGCGGCATCTGCTCGCCGCCGCTGCCTCCCAGATAGGTCATCTGCAGCAAGCCCAGACTGGCCCGGTCAAAGGCCGCCACCACGAGGTCGCTCCCCCCGGACAGGCTCGGGTCCAGGGCATTGGCCGAGACCGGCAGGTCAGCCGAGCCGGTCTGGCCGACCACCAGCAGGCGATCCTGGCTGTCCAGGGCCAGGTCCAGGCCCCGGTCCGGGCCGCTGCCGCCGGCCAGGGTTGCGGTGACATGACGCAGGCTGGGGTCCAGCCAGGCCACAAAAAGGTCCTCCTCTCCGCCCCGATGGCTGGAGCCGCCGGTGACGGGGAAGTCCGGCGAGCTGGTGGCACCGGTCACGAACACCGAGCCGTTGGCCGCCACCACCAGGCCCTGGCCAAGATCGTTGCCGGAGCCGCCCAGGAGGGTGGCGTCCAGGATCCGGGAGAGGCCGGGGTCCAGGCGGGCCAGAAAGAGATCGAGCTCCCCCCGGCTGGCCAGGGGCTGAATGCCGGCCGGGGCCGGGAAGTCCGGCGAGTCGGTGACGCCCAGCACCAGGATGCTGCCGTCGTCCTCCACCGCCACCGCCATGCCCATGTCCCCGCCGCTGCCGCCCAGGAAGGTGCTGGCCAGAATCGTCTGCAGCCGGGTGTCGCACACAGTGACAAAGGCGTCGATGGCGCCGTCCAGGGAGGTGTCCAGACTGCCTGGCGTGGCAGAAAAATCGGGCGCCGGCGTCCGCCCCGTCACCACCAGCTCCCCCATGGGGGTGTGAGCCAGGGCGACCGCATCGCCGCCGCCGAGCAGCAGGGAGGCCTCCAGCACCTGGAGCTCACGGTCCAAAGACAGGACGAAGGCGTTGCGAAAGCCGGCGGCAAACGGCTGCGACCCGGAGGTGGCGGGAAAATCCGGCGAGCTGGTCACCCCGGCCAGGCGGACGGAGCCGTTGGCGGCGATGGCCAGATCCCGTGGCCAGTCGTCCCCGGCGCCCCCGATCAGGGTCCAGGCCAGGAGCCGGGAAAGCCCGGGATCGAGCTTGGCCACCAGGATGTCCAGGCCACCGGCGGGCCCGGTCGCCCAACCGCCGTCCTCGGCCGGCAAGGCCAGGGCCGGGATTGCTGCCGCGACGATGATGTTGCCCTCCCCATCCACCGCCAGCGGGGTAAACGGGAGATCCGGCTCGGGGGGCGCGGTGGCGGCGACAAAGGTGCCGGCCAGGATCGGGTCGATAACAAGCTCCCGGCTGGGGTCGTAGTCCCCGACCGCAAAGCCGTAGCCGCCGGGCTCGACCCGGAAGGCCACCGCCACCGGCTGCCGGCCGCTGGCGTCCTCCTGGAAGGCCCGGGGCGGGCTGAGGCGGTACTGGCCGCGGCCGCTGTTCAGGGTCAGGCTGCCATCGGCGGCTACCGCCATGGCCTCGACGCCGGCCACCGCCATCCGGACCGTGGCCGGGTCTGTTCCCGGCGCCACGTGAAACAACCGCTCCACACCGCTCGGCCCCACCACCAGCTCCAGCCAAGCCCCTTGGCCGGCATCCCGGATCGACACCGTGCTCCTGGTGGGCAGGCCGCCCTGCCAGCCGCCGGGGTCGCGGCCCCGGAACAGGGCGGCGCGGCCGGCAACAGCAGGGTCGTCCATGACCAGCTGCGGCCGGCCGCCGGCCAGGCGCTCCCGCAGCACCCAGGGGGGGGTGCCGGCCGGGCCCGGCAGGATGCTCACCACCTCGCCGCTGGCGGTGACCCCAACGCTGCCGGCAGGGCTCAGGCTGGCTACGCGGATGGCCGGATCGGCCGGCCGGCCCCCGGTCTCCACAAAGGGCAGCCAGAGCGGCAGGCCAGTCGCGGCTGGCCGGCCCAGGGCCGCAGCTTGACCGGTCCCTGGCAGCGGCAGGCCCAGGGCGACCAGGATGAGGATGGCGATTCTGGCTGGCGGCCAAAACATGGCGGTCACCTCACGTCAGCCTACGGCACTGTCCGGCAGGTGGAATCATCACCACCCGGCTCACCGTACGGGTCGGTGGCGGCCGAGGCCTGGTTGGAGTAGGCGGAGTAGCTGGCCGGGTCGCCCCGGTAGGCCCGCACCCGGTAGATGTAGGTCTTGCCGGGATCCAGGGCCTGGTTGTCTTCGAAGGCCTGGGCACCCGCAGCCGCCGTGCCCACCGGCGCGAAGGTGCTGTTGAAGACCTTGCGCTCAATGACAAAGCCGCTCTCGTCGCTGGAGGTGTCGACCCAGGTGAGGCCGATGCGGCGGGAGCCCAGGGTGGTGGCGGCGAGGCCAGTGGGGGCCGCCGGGTTGGACAGATCGCAGACCGTGGCGGTGAAAAGGTCATCCCACTCGGCGCACAGGCTGGGGTGATCGGCCCGCACCCGGTAGCAGTAGTCGGTGGAGGCTGCCACCTCGGTGGTGTCACTGTACCACGGGGCGGCGGCGATGAGCTGCAGGTTGTCCACCGCGGTGCGCAGAGAAACGTTCTCGTTGCGCTCGGCAAAGGCGGAGACCGAAAGCCCATTGGGCGTCGTACCCGCCTGCAGGGTGTTGGCATGGGTGACCAGCGTGGTCCAACCGGCGCCGTTCCAGAAGGAGGCCGCCAGCACACCGGCGGTGCGGGTGAGGCGCAGGGTGCCGGCGGTGTCGGTGGTGACCACCGCGTTGGTGGTGGTGACATCCTTGACCCGCACCACGGCGTTGTACTTCGAGCCGCCACCGGTGGTGTAGATCCGCTCCACGTAGGCCATGTCGGGCTGCTGGCAGTTGACGGTCATGAAGCCGTAGGTGCAGTCGGTCCGGGTCGGGAAGGTCAGGTAGACCCGGCCATGGACATGGTACTGGGCGGTGGTGGTCAGCTCGCCGTTCTTGAGCTGGTAGTCGAGACGGATCTCGGCGTCGCCTTGGCCCAGATGCTCGGGATGGAGCCAGGTCAGGCGGGATTCGTTGTAGGTATCGTTGGCCCCGGTGCCGGCGGAGCTGACCGCCAGCTCAACGGCGCCGGCCACGGCATCGATGCGGGCAGTGCCCGAGGAGTCGCTGGCCAGGATCGGCGGGGTGGTAGCGGTCTGGGTGCTGACGATGCCGGTCTGGCTCCAGAGCCCGGCGTCGATGCCGGCGGTGAAGAGGTCGCGGCTGGTGACGCTGCCCTGCAGGACGAAGCTCACGTCCAGGTCGCAATCGGTCAGGGTGTTGTCGCAGCGCTCGATGACAAAGCCGTATTCATCGAGGTTGCTGTCGGTCCAGGCCAGGTCGATGCGGCGCTGATCCGCCCCCTCGTTCAGCACCTCGGTGAGGGTGAGGCCGGCAGGGGGCACCGGGCTGCCGGTGCTGGCGCTGGCCGGCAGGCTGTAGTTGGACTGCCACACCCCGCTTTTCACCGCCCGCACCCGGTAGGTGTAGGTGTTGCCGGGGCAGGCGGTGGTGTCGCTGAAGCTGGTGGCCTGCGGGCCGGTAGTGGCCACCGGTGCCGGGTCGAAGCGGTTGTCCGGATCGGCCATGCAATAGGCCTCATCCCCGGTGCAGCGGCTGATCTCGTAGCCGGTCTCCAGGCCGGCGGTGTCGTTCCAGGCCAGATCGATCCGGGCCGTCTCTTTGGTGGTGGCGGTGAGCCCGGTGGGCGCCGGGATGGCGGTGTAGGCGGTCAGGGTGCCGCTCGCCGGACCGTCCCAGGGACAGGACGACGACTTGTGGGCCCGTACCCGGAAGCAGTAGGTGGTGTTGTGGGCCAGGCCGGCACCGGCGTTGGTGTCGGTGAAGGTGAAGATGTTGGGGCCGGCGGTGGTGCCGGCATCGGCCCAGTTGCTGCAGGATGCGTCGCCCCGCTCCACCACAAAAGACGACTCGTCCGGGTTGGCGTCCGACCAGGTGAGAGTGACCTGGGACTCGTTGTCGGCGGTGGCGGTGAGGATGCCGGGCGCGGTGGGCGTGGCGGTGGTGGCGGTGGCGACGTTGCTGCGGCCGGAGGTCCAGGCCCGGACCGGCGCCACCTCCTCGCTGCCCAGGGTGAAGGCCGGGCCGGTCGCCGGCTCCGAGGTTACGTAGCGGCGGACCAGGATGTAGCTGTAGACCACTGCGGAGTTGTTCCGGGTCCAGGCCACTGTGCCGCGGGTATAGGACAGGTTGGCGGCGGTCATCTTCTGCACGTTGTCGGCGTAGACCCACAGGCTCTGGTCTTTCACCGCGACCTTCATGTGCAGCGGCTCGGCCGCCCCGGCCAGGCCGATCGAGGCGGAATAGATCGTGCCGTTGGCGGCATTGAAGTCGTAGCGGTAGATGGTGGAGGTGTTGTAATCGATGCGGCTGCGCTCGGAGCCGTTGCCGGTCTTGTCAAATTCGATCTGTGGCGTGTAGGTAGACCGGGTCGCCTTGGCCTCGATCACGAAGCCGGTGCTGTTCTGATGGTCCGTGGCAAAGGAGCCGAAGCTGCTGGTGCTGAAGTCGATCAACGTGGTGCTGGCACTGCTGGCGCCGGTGGCCAGGGGGTTGCCGTAATAGAGGTTGATGACGCTGTTGGCACCGGTCTTGACCCAGATGAGGGCGCTCACCCCGTTGGTCTTTTCCAGGATGTAGTACGGCAGCTCCGTGCCCGCGGTCTCGTCCACGAAGCGCAGGTCGTCGAAGTCGGCCTGCATGTCGGCGTCGTAGGCCACCGCGACCTGGAACTGGGAGCTGGCCTGGAAGGCGGGCGCAAAGGCGGTGACGTTCTTGCGCCGGGTCCAGGTGCCGCCACCCCCCGCGGACAGGCCGGTCACCGGTCCGGCGGTGTAGGCCTCCACCCGGTAGGAATAGGTACTGCCCTGGCAGACGGTGGTGTCGCTGAAGGCCCGCTGGTTGGCGCCGGCGGTGCCCACCTCGGTGAAGGTGTCGGTGTCGCTGCAGGTGCCGGGGCAGCGGACGATGCGGAAGCCGCCCTCGGAGTTGGTGTTGTCGGTCCAGGTCAGATCCACCTGGGTGGTGTTGGCGGCCTGGGTGGAGGCCTGGAGCACGGTGGGCGCCAGCACGGTGCTGGCGGCGCAGACCTGGTTGCTCCACGGGCCGGACCAGGCGCAGCTGGCGGTCTTCACCGCCCGCAGCCGGTAGCACCAGTTGATGCCTTCGAAGATGCCGGCATCCTCCCAGCCGGTGATATCGCTGGGCACGGTGAAGGTCGAGCAGCTGCCGCCATCGCAGCGCTCGATCTCGAAGCCGGTTTCGTCGGAGGTGGCGTCGCTCCAGGTCCAGGCCAGATCGATCCTGGCCTCCGAGTAACGGGTCGCGCTGTCCAGCACCGGCGCGATGACGTCCGGGGTGCTGGCGGTCACCGGCGGATCGCTCCAGACGCTCTCCCAGTCCAGAGGAGCTGTCTCCACCCCGCCATAGGCGCTCACCGTCGGCTCGGTGGCCGCCACATAGGGCCGGATGCCCAGCCAGTGGATCCGGGCCGAGTGGGAGTGCTGGTGGACCGCCACCCGGATGTCGGTGTCCGAGTACGAGGTGGAATCCCGGAGGGTGGTGAAGGCGCCGCCCACCGGCCGCCTCTTCCAGGTGGCCCCCGCGGCCTTGAGCTGCACGGTCACCTCGTATTCGGTGCTCTGGGCGTAGGTGAGCCCGGAGTTGTAGGTCGAGCCGGCCCGGTCGCCGGAATAGAAGTAATAGTTGGTGAAGTAGATGCCGTGCATCCAGTAGCTGGTGGCCGGGCTGTTGGGCGGGCTCCCTGGCTCCACCGGCTGCTTGAGGCCCCAGCCGACATAGAAGTAGTTGTTACCGGCGGTGTCCGCCGGGATGCCCACCGCGGCCCAGAGCTGCTTGCCGGCCGTGCGGGCGAAACGGTTCTTGGACAACAGGGCGAAGCTCCAGGCATCCGCCACGTCATTGAGGATGAGGTCGTCGTTCTGGGTGATGGCATTGGAGGCGGTATCGATCTCCACCCACTTGCTGCTGTCAATGACCGGACCCCGGAAGTCGTCGAAGAAGTCGAAGACCGCATCGCCATCGCTGCTGGAGGTGGCGCGGTTGTTGCCGAAGTACAGGTAGGTGGCATCGTTGGCACCGGTCTTGATCCAGACCTCCGCCGAGACGCCATCGGTCTTGGACTCGATCCAGTAAGGCAGCTCCACCTGGGCGGTGGCGTCGTAGAAGCGCAGGTCCGCGAAATCGGCGCTCATCCCCTCCTGGAAGGGGACGGTGATCCGCATGACATAGCTGGCTACCCAGTTCGCGATGGTCACCGACTGGCGCTTGGACCACTTGCCGGTGTTGTCGTTGGAGAAGTTGGTCTTGCCCGGCGGGCTGGCAAAGACCGGGTTGTACACCTCGGAGATGGCCTTGAAGCGGTACGCATACGAGGTCCCCTTGCAGACCTCCTGGTCGGCGTAGGCCACATCGTCGCCGCTGGTGCGCTTGATCTCGGCAAAGTCGACGCAGCCCAGGCCCGCGCAGCGCTCGATGACATAGGCGGTATTCGAGCCGTTGGTGTCGGTCCAGCCCAGGTCGACGCGGGTGGTATTCACCGGGTTGGCAATGATGTCGGCGGGCGGCTGGGGGCCGTTGGTGGTGCCCTCGGCCGTGGCGCTGTAGCTGCTGGTCCAGGGGCAGGAGGCGTCCTTGTAGGCCCGGACCTGGTAGCCGTAGGTGGCGCCCCGGGCCAGGTTGTTGTCCTTGAAGGTCCCGTAGCGGTACCGGACCTCGGCATCGGACAGGGCCCGGGAGTGGATGGCCACCTGGTCCAGCTGGCCGTTGAAGTAGCGATCGGTGTAGTCGGCCTGATCGTCGGAGCCGATGTAGACCGGCCCGGTGTCGGCGTTGATGGTGCCCACCAGGGTCTGGGAGGTGGCCAGCTCCCCGTCCACATAGATGCGCACCATGCTGCCGTCGAAGCTGGCCGCGTAATGGTGCCACTGCTGGATGTCGAATTCGGCCGGGGGTACGTAGGAGACGGTGGTCCAACTGCCGCCCACGTAGAGAGAGAGGCGCATCGCCTTGGTGGCGTCCGACAGCGGGTTGAGGATGTAGGCGTTCCGCTTGGCCACCAGGCTGGCGTTGGCGCTCCAGGTGGCCAGGCCGCTCCTGATCCAGGCCTCGATGGTGAGGCCGCTTGTGGGATTCATGCTGGCGCTGTGGGGCACGACCAGGTACTGGTTGACCCCGTTGAAGGTGCCGGCCCGGCCCCGGTGGCCGCCGGCCGCCGTGGTGGCGCCGTTCACCGCCGTGGCGTGGTTGCCGTTGCCGGACGAGTCCCGGACCTCGGCGGCCGCCCCGGTCCAGGCGTTCTCCTCCATGGACAGGAGCATGGCCAGGCTGCCGGACAAATCGGCGATCTGGTCGGTGACCGGGTTGGGGGTGCAGCCGGTGTCCGCACAGCGCAGGATTTCGATGCCGGTCTCGTCAGTGGTGTTGACGGCCAGATCCAGGAGCAGCTCGGACTCGGAGAGGGCGGTGACGGTCACCGGCCCGGGCGCGGCCTTGGCCGGGGTGCTCACCGAGACGATGGCCGAGGGCTGGCTTTGCCACTGGCGGGGCAGGGCGAAGCAGGCGGAGGCCTCGGCGCCGCCCGTGTTGCCGGTCAGCTCCAGGATGTCGCCGGCAAAGGCGGCGAACATGTGGACGTCTGCCTCGCAGTAGTCGGCAAAGATCGCCGGCCGCAAGGGGCTGTTGGTGATGACCGGCGTCACGGTGTCCCGCACCAGGGTCCAGGTGTTGTAGACGTAAGCGCCACCGGTGCCGCCGCGGATGTAGTAGCGGGCGCCGCCGGTCGGCAGCAGCACCACCTTGTTCTCGTACGGGTAGTTGGGGCTCCAGTACCGGGCCGGGGTGGTGTAGCCCCGGTTCACCCCCAGCTCGTAGGCCTGGAAGTAGCTCGTGTAGCGCTGCAGGCCATGGGCCAGCTGGCTGTACGCGTTGCTGGCCTCCTGGTCCAGGCCCCAGCCCGGCGCCCAGTAGAAGTAGCTGCTCGTGGTCAGGCCGGTGCCCTGGGCGTAGACGGTCCACTCCCCAGCGCTGCGGTCCACCTTGTAGCCGGACTTGGCGATAAGGGCGGCGTTGCGCACTGCGCCCACCTGCCGGATCTGCAGGCCGTTGTTCTGGCTCATGGTGTTGTAGGTGTCCAGCTCCTTCCACTTGGCGGTGTCGATGGTGGTGCCGGCAAAGCCGTCGTAGAAGAAGAAGACCTCCTCCGGCGCCGAGCCGTCGGTGGCCGCGGCGTTGCCGTAGTACAGGAAGATGTTGTCGTTGTCCGCCGGCAGCTTCACCCAGACCACGGCGCTGACCCCGTTGCTTCTGGTCCGGATCCAGTGGGGGATGATCTCGCCGTCGGTCTGGGCGGGCGAGAAGAAGTGGTAGAAGCGCAGATCGTCGAAGTCGGCCTGCATGCCGTCGGCCCAGGTAACGGTGAATTCCGCCACCCGGCCGGCCTGATGGCTGGAGAAGCTTACGGGCTTGCGGGCGGTCCAGCAGCCGTCGAAGCCCTTGGCGAAGTCCTGGTCCAGGGCCCGGAGCCGGTAGCTGTAGGTGCTGTTCTCGCATACCGTCTGGTCGCTGTAGGTGGTGGCATTGGCGGCGGCGCCGGCACCCGCAAGGGCGGTCCAGGTGTCACCGGCGCCGCAGGTGCCGTTGCAGCGCTCGATGCGGTAGCCGGTCTCGTCGCTGGTGACATCGGTCCAGAAGAGATCCACCGCGGTGGTGTTGAGGGCCTGAGCGCTCAGGCCGAAGCCGGCGGTGTTGATGGCCAGGTCCGCCTGGGCGGCGCTGGAGGGATCGGAGGTCCAGGCGCAGGGGCCGGTCTTGTAGGCCCGCACCTGGTAGCGGTAGATGGTGTCCGGCAGGAGCCGGCTGTCGGTGAAGGTGACCACCCCCCGGCCGGTGGTACCGTACGGGGTGATGGGAGCAAAATCGGCGCAGCCGGCGCCGGCGCAGCGCTCGATGACAAAGCCGGTCTCGTCGCTGGTGTTGCGGGTCCAGTCCAGGCGCACCTGCTGCTCGGTGAGCCTTGTGGCAGTGAGCCCGCTGGGCGCCGCCTGGCTCAGGGTGCTGGCCGTGGACAAGGTGGAAGGCTCCGAGGTCCAGACCGGGGCACTGCTGTGGAAGGCCCGCACCCGGTAGGTGTAGGTGCCCTGGCAGGCGGTGCTGTCTGTGTAGGTGACCGCATTGGCGTCCGCGGTGCCGATCTGGCTGTAGGGATCGCCCGTCCCGCAGGTGCCGGTGCAGCGCTCGATGGCAAAGCCCTCCTCGGTGCCGCTCCGGTCCTGCCAGCCCAGGTCGATATCCGTGGTCACCTCCACGGTGTCCCGGCTGGCCACCAGGATGCCGGGGTTGCGGGTGGTGACCACGTCGTCGGTGGTGGCCTGGAAGATGGCACTGAGGCTGCTCTCCCAGCCGCTGCCGCCGCAGCCGTCGGTCCGGAAGGCGGTCACCCCGTAGCGGTAGACGGTGCCGGGCATGAGCGGCGTGTCGGTCTGGGTGGTGCGGATGGCGACCTCCCGGTGGAAGCGGGCCTCCACCTGGGCCACGGTCAGGGCCTGGTTGTAGACCACCAGCTCGTCGGCCAGGCCGGCGAAGTACTGCAGGTTGTTGGTGTCCGCGTCGTCGGACTTCTTGCCCACGTAGAAGGCAGCGGCATTGTCCACCGTGCCGGGCACAGTGATGGGCTCGCTTCTGTCCAGCACCCCGTCCACATAGAGGCTGGCGTTGCCGTCCCGGTCCACCACCGCGGCGACATGATGCCAGGCATCGTCCCGGACCACTGCCAGGCCGGTCACGGTCTGCAGGCTGGTGACACCGAGGTTGGTGGCCGCGATCTCCAGATAGAGGGCGTTGTTGAGGGTGCCCAGGGCATAGCCGGGCACCCTGGTGCCGTTGACATCGCCACCCTTGCCGGCCAGGCGCTGCTGGCTGGCGTTGGCCGAGGCCCTGATCCAGGCCTCGATGGTGAAGTCGGTGCTGGCGCCGAAATCGAGGCCAGCGTTGTCCGGGATGCTCACCGCGGCGGTGGAGCCGTTGAAGGAGCCGGCCCGGTCATAGAGCCCGGCCGCGGTGCTGGCCCCGCTGGCGGTGCCGTGGCGGTTGCCGCCCGAGCTGTCGGCCACCTCGTTGGTGGTGCCGTTCCATGCGGCCTCGTCCATGTGCAGGAAAAGGCTGCTGCCGGCGGGCGCGGTCTCCAGGGTGATGGTGCCGGCCAGATCCGCCGGCACACTGGGGGTACAGCCGGCGCCCTGGCAGCGGTAGAGGTGGAAGCCGGTCTCGTTGCCGTTGGTGTCGCTGAAGGACAGATCCACCCGGCCCTCGCTCACCACCGAGCCGGCAAGGCCGGTGGGGGCGGTGACACTGGCGGTGGTCGCCTCGGCGATGGCGCTGTAGGCAGAGGTCCACAGGTTGGTCTTCTTGGCAAAGACCCGGTAGCGGTAGAGGGTGCCGGGGCAGGCACTGGTGTCGATGGAGGCCTCGGTTTCGGCCGGTACCTCGGCGAGCAGGGCGAAGTCGCTGCAGCCGGCACCGCTGCAGCGCTCAATGACAAAGGAATCCTCCCCCAGGGTCTCGTCCTGCCAGCTGAGATTGACGCGGGTGGTGCTCTTGGCGGTGGCGGTCACGCCGGTGGGGGCGGGCGGCTCGACGGTGGCCACCTGGTGCTCCACCCAGCGGGAGATCTCCACCCCTTTCTCGGTCCGGATCCGGTAGCAGAACTGGTCGCCGATGGTGAGGTTGCTCTCGGTATAGGCCAGGTAGTCCGGGGCGGCCGGGTTGGTGGGCTGGTGCCTCAGCTCCCAGGGATTGGGGTTGGCCGGGCCGCAGGCCCCCACCTGGCGCTCCAGGCGGAAGCCGGTTTCATTCGGGGAGTTGTCTGCCCAGGTGAAGTCCACGTGGTTGTAGTAGGCGGTGGCCCCGAAGGGGGCCGGCGCCTGGACCACGCTGCCCAGGCAGCGCAGCACCAGGTAGTCGTAGTTGCCGGCGGCGTTGGTGCGAAAGCCGGCGGCGTACGCCTCGCCATAGCGGTTGGCGGCAACCCGGGTCACGGCGTCCAGGTCGTTGGCCGCATCGTTGTACAGGGTGGCGCCCAGCAGCGTGCCCTCGAAGTCGTACTTCATGGCCAGGGCGTCGGTGGAGGCGCCGTTGGAGGTGGTGCCCACCAGGCAGACCGTGCCGGTGTTGTCCAGGCTCATGGCAAAGGCCTGGTCATCGTTGGCTGGCCGGTCCAGTACCTTGGGGGAGGCCCAGAGGGCGGTGCCGTCGGTGGCGTAGCGCACCAGGACGAAGTCCCGGTTGCCGGCGCCGTTTTGCAGGCTGCCGGCCACCATGATCTCCTCGGCGTCCTGGGTGCCATCCACCGCCACCGCCACCGCCACATCGGCGCCGCCGGCCAGGCTGCCCTGGAGGGTCTTGCCGCCGCTCCACAGCTCGGCACCGTCCGTGGCGCTGTGCTTGGAGACAAAGAAATCCTCGCCCTGGGCGCCGTTGGTCACGTAGCCGGCCACGTAGACGTTGCCGGCCCGGTCCACGGCCAGGGCGTTGAGCTCATCGTCGCCACCGGCGCTGTGGCTGTTCCCGATCACGGTCCACAGGATCTGGCCGTCGGTACCGGCATGCTTGCGGATGAAGATGTCGTAGTCGGTGCCGTTGTGGGTCTCGCCGGCCACAATGACATCGCCGTTGCCATCGAAGGCGACCGCCGACGGATAGTCGTTGCCCGCTCCGGCATACACGGCGCTCCAGGCCGGGATTGCCATGTCGAAGCCGTCCAGAGGCGGATTCTCGGCGTACTTCACCACGTAGATGTCGTCGCCGGTGGCCGGCTGGTGGCCGTAGCCGGCCAGGACCACGCTGTTGCTGCCGTCCACGGCCGAGGCGATGGACACCGAGCGGTCGTCGCCGCCGGAAGGGCCGTCGTACTTGCCCTGCCAGAGGGTGGGCGAGCCGAACTGGGGCGGGCCGTTCACATCCAGCTTGAAGGAGTAAATGTCGTTGGTGTTGATGCCGCTGGTCGAGGAGTACAGGGAGCTGGTGCCGGAGACCACGTAGTCGTTGCTGCCGTCCACCGCCAGACAGCAGGCCTCGTCCACCTCGCCGTCCGGATCGTCGTAGCGATGGCTCCAGAGCACGCTGGCGTTGGCGTTGTCCAGCTTCACCGTGTAGTAGTCCGGGTTGCCGGCGGCGGCGCAGGAGGAGCCGGTGACCACCGGCTCGAGATCGGCACCGACATTGATGTTCATGGCCTTGTCGTCGCTGCCACCGGCGCCGGCATAGACATAGGTCCAGGAAGGGGCGTCGTAGGTGATGATCAGGGCCCGGGCGGTGGCCTCGTTGCTGGGATGGGACTCGGTGCCGCCAGCGCTCTCGTAAGCCTTGACGATGTAGTAGTACCGGGTGCCGGTGACCACCGTCGTGTCCTGGTAGCTTTGAGCGCCGGCGCCCAGGGTCTGCAGCAGGTCGCCGGCCTCATAGGTGTGGCTGGGCTCGGTGGTCCGGTAGATCCGGAAGCCGGTCTCGTTGGAGCTGTTGTCCGTCCAGGCCAGGTCGATGCGGGTGCTGGTGACGGTGGTGGCGGCAAGACCGGTGGGGGCGTTGAGAAGACCGGGATCGTAGGCGGCGGCGGCGAATTCGTAGTCGGTGGCGCCGGCCGTCCAGCGGTCGCTCCAGCCGCCGGCGAAAAGACGCACGTCGCCGGCAGGGGTGGTGGCCAGGCCCAGGCCCACCGCCTTGTCGTTCTTGCCCGCCGCACCGTTCAGCTCCTTCGTCCACAGCAGGTTGCCGTTGTCCCGCTGGAGCTTCACGGTGCGCCAGTCGTCCTGGTTGGCGGCATCCTCGTGGGTGGAGCCGGTGACGTAGACATCCCCGTCCGGATCCACGAACAGGGCGCTGGGGATGTCGGTGTTGTTGCCGCCGGAGTGGTAGGGCACCTCCCAGACCGGAATGCCGTCGGCCGCCTGGTAGCGGGCCACGTAGAAGTCCACCAGACCGGTGGCGGTGAAGGTGGAGCCGGCCACATAGACGTCGCCGGCGGCGTCCACCGCCAGGGCCTTGGGCACGTCGGGATAGGAGCCGGCGGTGGTGGCGTAGGTGCGCTGCCAGAGCTGGGTGCCGTTGGCGCTGCTGAATTTCACGGTGCGGATGTCGTCGTTGGCCGAGGCGTTGCGGGCAAAGCCGGTGACGATGACGTTGCCGCTCCCGTCCAGGCCGACCTTTTCCAGCTGGTCGCTGCCGAAGCCGCTGCCCCAGGTGACCTCCGCCGGCCAGGCCGCGGTGCCATCCGGGTTGTACTTCATGGTCAAAAAGTCGAAATCCGCGCCGTTCCAGGTGTGACCGGCCACAGCGATGCCATCGCTGGAGGCGGCCACCGCCACCAGGCGGTCGTGACCGCTGCCAGCACTGATGCCGGTGATGGCCCAGATGGGGGTGCCGTCGACGTTGGGGCCGTCCGGGCCGTACTTGATGAGGAGGCCGTCGTCGGCACCACCGCTGCCCTGGCCGTAGCCAGCCACGTAGACGTTGCCCAGAGGGTCCAGGGTCACGGCGGTGGCGTAATCGGTGCCGTTGGCAGGCGCGTTGTAGCGGTTCTGCCAGACCACCGCACCGGTGGCGCCGTCGTACTTGACGGTCACAAGGTCCAGGTTGACACCGTTCGAGGCATAGCCGGTGACAATGACGTTGCCGGCGCTGTCGATGGCCACCGCGGTGGCCCGGGCATCCGTGTAGCCGCCGGCCGCTGTCCACAGGAGGCCTGTGCCGTCGTACTTGAATTTGGCGGTGAAGAAATCGTTGGGCTCGCTCTGGGAGAAGCCGGTCACCACCACGTTGCCGTCGTGATCCACGGCGCCCGCCACCGCCTCCTGGCCATTGGCCCGGGTATCCACGAACCGCCAGAGCTCGGTGCCGCCGGCTGCCAGAGCTGCGGCCGGCCAGGCGAGCAGAATGGCCAGGCCGAGGAGGGCGCAGGCCCTCCATGCTGCATGACCAGTCCCGGAAGGCCGAGGCCTCTTCCCGTGCTGTTGCGATTGGCTCAGGCGCATCGTCTGCTCCTCTCGATCCCCGGGGGCCAGGCCTGGGGGCGTATCTTCTCGCCTTCGTCCTCGCGGTCCGGCCGGCTCTGACTGGACTGGATGGACTGGATGGACGTCATGGACGTCATGGACGCCAGGGACGGCTACCATTGGGTGATGTTGTTCCATTGCTGGACGTTCCAGGCGCCGCCGGCCGCGGTGGCGGCGTCGTGGCAGGCGAAGGTGGCGGTGGTCTGGTTGGCCGGCTTGATGCCCTCAGGACCGTGGGTGGAGGCCACCCGGGGCGCCGGCTTGTTGGCGACGTTGCCCATGGCGCCGCCGGAGATGACGTTCCCCCGGTGCTTCCAGTCCAGGCAGTTGGTGGTCATGAGCCGGGGGAGGCCCGAGGCATGGGCCTCGTGGCACTTGGAGCAGGGGAAGGAGTGCTCGGCGTTGGAGCCCCAGCCCTTCACCGCCTCATGCACCCGGTCCAGGCTCTTGAAGGCGGTGTTCTTGTTGGTGCCATCGGTCAGGCTGCTCTTGGGATGGCAGCGCAGGCACAGGCCAGCGAACTGGCTGTCGGTCTCGACGATGGTGTCCCGGGTGGTGAAGGTGTTGAGATCGCCGCTCACAAAGGTGTTGCGGTCGGTGCGCCAGGTTACCGGCGCCGTGACCTTGGAGCTTCTGGCGTAGCTCCAGCCGTAATAGGTGCTGGTGCTGAGCATGGCCTGGTCTTCCTGGTACGGCGAGGTGAGCCAGGTGCCTTTGAGGAGCGGCACCGCGTAGTTGGCGTCGCTGGCGCTTAAGGTGGGCGAGATGCCATGGGGGTCATGGCAGGGGCTGCACAGGCCGTCGATGGTGCCCATAACCAGGCCCGGGTTGGTCAGGGTGGAGGAGGCGTGGAGGTGGCCGCCCAGGGTGGTCTTGCTGCTGCGGATGGCGATGGGCTTGCCGGGATAGGAGCCCAGGAAGCGGGGGTTGTCCTTGTAGCCGACAATGGGCGCCGTGGCGCCAAAGGTGGTGGCGTAGCCCCAGGGCGTGGCGCCGGGGCTTGCCGTTTCGTGGCAGTCGAAGCACTGGTCGGCGCCGGCATTGTGGAAGTTGACGTCCGTGGGACCGGTGGTGGCCTGGGCCTTGTAGCTCATGGTGTAGCCGCCCTTGCCGGCCTGGGTCTCCTTGAGATTGGCGCCATTCTTCGTGCCGTTGAAGGTGGCGTAGCTGGAGGTGACGCCGCTGGCATAGGAGCCGTGGGAGGAATGGCAGTCGAAGCAGTGGACGTTGTACAGACCGCTGGCGCTGGCAAAGCTGGGCCGGGTGTTGAAGCTGGCCAGAGAGCCGTCGATACCGTTGGTGGGATCGAAGCCTCCCTGGTTGGCCTCGGCATTGCCGTGGGCCGACAGGGCCTTGGTCAGGTTCTTGGGCGCCGCCTTGGCATAGCTCGTGTATTTGCCCCAGCTGGTGGTGCGGGTGTCCACGTAGCGGGCGCCGATGCTCGTGCCGTCCCAAGCGTACTGGCGGGGGGTCTTGCAGTCGTCGAACGGCTCGGTGTCGTTGTTCTGGTCGGAATGGCAGCCCAGGCAATGGGGGGTGGTCTTCACCACCTCGGCCCGCTGGGCGGGGACACTGGCCAGCATGCTCTGGGGCGTGAACTGGATGGCGGTGTCGTTGTCATTGAGGCCGTCGGCGTCGTAGGTGATGGGCCGGGCGCCCTCGCCCCAGATGACCAGGTCAACGGGGGCGTCGGGAACCGAGGCGTAGGTCTTGTAGTTGTAGCCCTCGTGATGGTCGACATCGATGAGGCCCAGGACCGTGGCCTCCCAGTGGCACTGGAAGCAGTCCTGGTTCTTCACCGTGCCGTCATCCCGCTGGACGTGGTGGGACGGGGCCCGGAACTGGCCCATGATGTTCATGCGCTTGTTGATGGTGCCGTCGTGGCACTTGGTGCAGTCCCGGGGCTGGCCGAAGGCGGTGTGGCGGGGCACCGGCCGGTCGCCGTGGCAGGTGCCGCACGCCTCGCCCGAGGCGTGGCTGTTGGTGAAGCGGTGCTCGTGGCAGGTGGTGCAGACCCGGCCGGCGTTGTGGTTGTCCCCGGACTGGTAGGAGTAGTGCTTGACGTTTTGCGGCAGCGCGCCGGTGGTGTGGCAGACGTTGCAGATGCCGTTGTACGGCGCCACGCTCTTGGCATAGTCGGTGCCGCTCTGCTTGCGGGTGAAGACCACGTCCCGGCGGGCAGAGGGCTCGCCGTGGGCACCGTAGGTCTCCACCGCCACCTTGTCGTGGACCATGTAGATGTTCGCGTCGCCGTGGGGGTCGTGGCAGTCCCAGCAGAACTTGCCGCCCTTCCAGACGTTGGGGTCCGGGCTGGCCTCGTGGTCGGCATAGTGCTTGTGGCCGAAATGGAAGGAGGAGGCCCGGGCCAGCTCCGGGGTGATTTTTGCGAAATCGGTGCCGGCGCCGTCCGGGTCAAAGCCGGCGGTGTACTGGGCGCCCTGGTGGCAGGTCTGGCATTCGCCGGTGGAGTCGTCGTCGTGGCAGCGCAGGCAGACCCCCATGAACACGTACTGGCTCTTGATCTCGTCCTTTTCCGCCTGGGTCCAGGTGCCGGCGCCGGTTTTGTGCTGGGTGGCGTCGTTCGGATGGCAGCCGGCGGTGAGACACGAGGTCTGGCCGTCGATGAAGGCGGCATGGTCCATTCGCACGCCGCCGTCGGCGATCTCCACCAGCTGCAGGCTGCCCCAGTCACCGTGATCGGTGATCGCCACCACCCGGGCATGGGCGCCGGAGGTGAGTCCCTCCAGGAGCTCGCCCACCGCGAACTCGCCGGTCTGGCCGTCATAGGCCAGGATGTTGCCGGCAAGGGTGCCGTTCACCACCGCCAGCCCATCCTTGATGCCCGACAGGACCTCGTTGTCCTGGAAGGGACCGCCGGTCTGGACGCCGAGATTGCCGAGATAGGGGGCCAGGGAGTGGTCCTGGTTGTGGCAGGTCAGGCACTCGGCCGACGAGCCGGTGCCGTTGGCGGTCATGTGGCAGAAGACGCACTGCTTGTCGAAGTGGTCGTTGAAGTTCTGGTGCTGCCGCAGCCGGTACGGGTTGTCCTCGGTCTGGTGGTAGACCGTGTTGTCGTGGCAGTACCAGCAGCCGTTGTCCGGGAAGTTGGCCGGCGGGTTGTTGGACTGCGGGTAGTTGCCGGCCGCCGCTGGCCGGCCGTGGCCGGAGCTAGCCCACTGGCTGAGATTGATCTTGGCCCGGGTGCCGTTCCAGGCGTTGAAGTCGTCCACATCCGGGGTGGCGGCGCCGTGGCATTCGACGCAGGTGACGGTGCTGTTGACCGAGCCGCCCCACACCGGGTCGGTGCCGCCGGAGTGGCACTGGGAGCCGAGGCCCGAACAGGTCTTGGTCAACGGGTTGTAGGTGCCGTCGTGGGAGAAGGAGACGTTCTTGGCCTTGTTGACGTGGTAGGCCGGGTCGATGTGCGCGGTCTCGTTCATGGCCGAGCCCGGATTCCCCACGTCGACGCAGTTGGGATCGCCCGGGTCCGGCGGGTCGCAGTGGCAGGTGGCGCAGGCGCCCACCACGGTCAGGGCGTGGCATTCGTCGCAGGTGAAGTCGGTGAACAGGTGCCGGAAGTGGGAGTTGGCCTTCTCGGTGCCCGGGCCGGTGTTGGCGTACATGGGCATGGCCTTCAGCCACTGCTGCTCCGGGGTCCAGGAGCGGCCGTCGGCATGGCAGGTGGAGCAGGCCTGGGTCTCACCGTGGCAGGCGTTGCAGCCGGCGCCGGTGCTGGTCCAGGGGTAGGGCCGCACCTCCGGATCCACGGTGGTGCCGTCGCTGTGGCAGTAGACGTTGGCGCAGACCTCGGTGCCCGGCTCGTAGCTGGGCGCAGGCTTGCCGACAATGGCCCACTGGGCATTGATGGCCACGTCCACCGCGCCATTGGTGTGGCTGGCGGAAAGATTCCAGGCCGCATCGACAGTGGCGCTGTGGCAGTACCGGCAGTGGTACTGGCGCACCCATCTGGTGCTCACCAGCTGGGCATGGGCCCCGGTCTGCATGCCCACCGGCGGCTGCGGCGAGCCTTGGCTGCCGTTGTGGCAGTTGGTGCAGGGCTGCAGGGTGTCGCAGCTCGCCGAGAAGTCGTTGTCCGGCCGGCCGTTGTGGCAGCCGTTGCAGTCCAGGTCATAGAGGGCGTTGTCCCAGTTGGCCTTGTAGTCGGTCTTGTTGGGGGCACCGCCCTTGCCGTCCTGGTGGCAGGCGGCACAGGCGGTGGTGCTCGCCAGGCTCTGGCCGTCCTTGAACAGGGGGATGGCAGCGATGTCGTGGCAGACCGCGCAGCCCATCTCCAGGGCCAGATGGGGCGCATGCTTGCCGGTGGTGCCGTGGCAGTCCACGCAGCCCACCGTGCCGGTGCCGCCGTGCTTGAAGCCGTTCTCGTGGCGGTGGCAGTCCATGCAGTTGCCGCCCACCTCGGGATCGTGATCCATGCCCTGGGCCGGCTCCACATCCACCTCGCCGGTGCGGCGGAAGTGCCGGGTGAGGGTATGGCAGACCTGGCAGACGCCGTCGTAGGTGGTATCCCCGTCCACAAAGGAGTTGGCGCCGGTCTTGTCCACGAACTTCACCGGCGCGTTGATGCCCTTGGCGCTGTGGGTGACGTTTTGTCGGATGAGCTGGCCGTAGATGATGCCGTAGTCCACCGGCAGGGTGACGTAGGGGTTGCCGGTGAGGTTGGCGCAGGCGTCACCGCTGGCAGTGATGGTGAGCCCGGCGTCGTTTATGGCATCCACCGGGAAGGTGGCGCCCACCTTGCCCAGGTTGGGAACCAGGATGGCCCGCCGGCCGGCCAGGGTCTTGGCGGCAAGGCTTACCGCATTCCAGCCCGCCTTGTAGTTGATGGCGGAAACGGCCAGCGTGCTGGTCTCGGAGAGCGCGTCGTAGGAGCAGCCGGTGACCTGGCCGGAGGCCAAGAGGGTCTTGGCCCGGTCGGCGGTGCGCACGATCTTCTGGGCCTGGTTGTGGGGGTCGTGACAGTCGATGCACTGGGTGGTCCAGTCGCCGTAGCCGGCATCCACGGTGAGGCTGGAATGGGTCTTGGCCCGGGGCGCCTCGGTGTCGGTGTACGGGGCGGAGGCGGAGGTGTGGCAATAGAGGCACAGGCGGTTGTACAGGGTGTCGTCGATGTCCGCTGGCGTGAATTCGTTGTTCCAGAACGGGGAAACGGCCAGCTCTTCCAGGTTCTCGCCATGGCAGCTTGCGCAGGAGACGTGGCTGCCCTCGCTGTGGGGGGCGTCGATGCTGGCTGCGGCCTTGCCGGGCAGGGTCAGCGCCACGAAAGCCAGGACCAGACAGGTGGCGAGGCGGATCATGGACACGACACTCCTTGGCAACGGTTGCTGGACGAGCGGCACAGGGAGAGGAAGCATGGCACCGTTCCTGGTGATTGTATGATCATAGGCCATGGGGCTTCAGGCGATCAATTGCCGGTCACCGTCACCGTGACCGCATCGCCGGCATACTGGGCCGGGTCCTCGGCGCCGTTGGCCGCCAGATCCACCCCGAAGCGGAAGATGTAGGTGCCGGCCGGCAGCCCGGTGGTGCTGAGAACGGTGACCGGCGCCAGGTCGAAGAGCGGCCCGCCGTACAGGCGGACGGGCTTCTTCGCCCGGCGCCAGCCGCCCTTGGGGGCAAACCAGAACTGGAGGCCTCCGGTCTCGAAGGAGAGCCACCAGTCCGCGGCCTGGGCTTGAGCGTCCCCGGGCGCCAGGCTGATGGTGATGGCCACCTCGCTGCCGGCGGCCACGGTCAGGGGACCGTCGCTGCCGTTGGCATCGATATCCGGCACCGGCGGCACCGGCTGCCGCTCGGCGGGCACCGAGAAGGCCTGCACCTGGGCGTTCTGACCGGTGGCCACCAGCAGGCGGCCGTCGGTGGTGAGATCCAGGCCCAGGGGGGTGTTCATGGGCTGGCTGGCATTCTGGATGGCGCCCAGATAGGTGCCGTCCGTGCGGAAGGCCTGGACCACACCATGGAAGGCGTCCGAGACATACAGGGTGTTGCCGCTGCCGCTGGCAATGCCCCGGGGCCCGCGCAGCTGGCCGGCGCCGCTGCCGGTGCTGGCCAGGCTGCCCAGGGAGGCGCCCTGGCGGTCGAAGACCCGGATGCGGGCGCCCCGGTAAGTGCCGTAGGCGTCGGTCAAAAGGGGCTGGTCCAGGAGATAGAGCCGGTCGCCCACCACGGTGCAATCCTGGGGCAGGCCGCCGCTGTCGGCGATGCGGCGCACGAAGCCGCCTTGCAGGTTGTAGACCCGAACGCTGCTGTCCAGGGGATCGACGACCTGGACCAGGCCGGCGGCCTCGTCCAGGCAGATGTTGCGGGGATAACGGAATTCACCGCTGCCCCGTCCCAGCTGGCCGACGGGCTGGAAGGCGCTGTCCAGGATCCGGACCGACAGGTCCTCCTTGCTGCCCACGAAGAGCCGGCCGGTAACGCTGGCCGCCACGGCGCTGGGCCGCCGCACCGGGATGGTGGTGAGGGTTTCGCCCTGGCGGCTCATGACCAGGACCTGATCCCGGTCCTCGTCAGCGATGAGAAGGCCGCCGCTGGCCGTGGCCGCCACGTCGCTGGGCACGGTCATGCCGTGGGTCAGAGGCGCCAGAGGCTGGTAGTCGACGGCGGCCAGCACCGGAAGTGGCGCAAGCCCGGTCCACAGCAGGATCAGAGCACCGAGGCTCGATCCCTTCCTCCATGCTTTTCCAGACATACCGATCACCACCGGTTGAAGGTTCACGGTGCCGTATCGTCGTGGCACAAGAGACAGCCGGTACCGGCCACGGGCGAGGCGAGGTCCCAGCGGAGCAGGTCCTGGTACGGCGAGCCGTGGGCCCGGTGGCACGACAGGCACATGACCACGTCGCTGCTGCCGGGGGTGAAGGTGCCCCCGCCCTGGGCGCTGGCCGCGGCGATGGACTGGCGGCCCACCGGCGTCACCGGGTTGTAGGCGCCGGTCAGGCCGCCGTTGATGTCGCCGGAGAGGGCGACATCAGTGGGATGCCTGAGCCAGGTGCCCGGGGAGCCGATACCGGCCGAGGAGTGGAAGTTGCCGTGGCACTCGGCGCAGAACTGGCTCATGGAGGCGATATCGGCCCAGACCTGGCCGGACCGGTTGCCGGTGGCGCCCTTGTACTCGTTGTGGTCGGTGGCGCTGCTGGTCGCCTGCCAGTCGCTGTCCTCGGCCCCGTGCACCCGGTACAGGAACCGGTAGCTGACACCCGGGGTGGATCCCTGGCCGCTCTCGTTGAAGGCCGGACCGTACTTGAGGGCCGAGTCGTCGGCGTGGTGGGTGCCCTTCATGGCCCGGGTCTGGCTGACCTCCTCCCGGTTGCCGTGGCAGCCGTTCTGGCCCGAGCACATGAGCTGGAAGGTGAAGGTGCTGGTCTGGTACTTGCCGCTGGCCGGATCGAAGTCGGTGTTGTAGCCGGGCGGGGTGTTGCCGATGAAGGAGTCGGGGCCGATCAGGGCGTTGCCGAAGCCGTGGACGTTGTGGCCCCGGCGGTCATCGAAGAAGACGTTGCGGTAGTTGCCGCCCGCCAGGTCTGCAGCAGCGTTGTGGGCCACCTGGGGCATGCCGGCAACGATGTTGGCGCTGCCGGTGGGATCCTGGGCATGGCAGCCCAGGCAGTCCATGCGTAAGAGGGAGGCGCGGGTGCGGGAGTGGCAGTCCAGGCAGGCTCCCTCGCCAGCCCCGGTGATGGGCGTCAGGTCCAGCCGCATGTCCATCCCATCCTGGCTGTTGTGGATGGTGTGGCAGTCGCTGCAGACGCCGGCTATCCGCGCTGAGGCAGGCAGGGGCGGGGCAAGGAGGAAGAGCAATGCCCCCATGGAGATCAGGATCGTGCGCATGCAGAGCCCCCATCACCGTTTTGGACTTGAACAGCCTGTCCTTTCCTTTCTTCCGTGCCATGCCTTTCTCCCTTGTCCAGTTGTTTGCGCCCGGGATCAGGCCGCCGCCGGTCCATGCCGGGGGATTCATCCCCCTCCAGGGACAGCGGCCAGCGGCAACAGACCTGCACGGCCCATGGCTCGGCCAGGATAATCTGACATCCCTAGTGTAGCATTCGGCCTCCAGCTGGTGGAATGGGGCTTGAGAACTAATTTCACATAAGCTCTGTTCAGGCGGTGGCTAAGCACACAGGCGCGGGGGCGACGCCGGCGGGGCAGCCGGTGGCTTCCGGCCGAGCTATCATCTATCATGGGGGGATCTGGTCCTGACGCCCAACCTCCCCGGGAGCCTCCTGTCGTGCCCTGTCCCAATGATGCCGGCCCACCCGCCACTGGCCGGAAGCCTGGCCCGGACCTGATCCGGCAGCTGGGCTCCCGGCCCCTGGCCCTGGCCATCCTGGCCGGGATGATCGCGGTGCTGCTGCCGCTGGGGCTGGTGCCCGCCTGGGGCGAGGCATTGGCCAGCGCACTCCTGGTCCTGGGCGCCGCTCTGGCCCTCAATCTTGCCATCTGCACCGTCCAGCACTGGCATCATCTGCCCTGGGGCATTCTGGCCCTCCACCTGGGCGTGCTGGCGGTGCTGGCCGGCGCCCTCCTGGGCCGGGCCGGCTTCGTGGCCACGGTGAACATCCACGAGGGCAGGGCCGCCAGCCGGGTCTTCCGCTGGGACCTCGGCCAGGAGACGGATCTGGGGGTGCGGGTGGCGGTGCGCCGGATCGGAAGGAGCTATTACCCGGTGCTGCTCCGGGTGGGTCTTTGGAAGGGCGAGGAGAAGGTGGGGCTTTTCGAGGTGGCCAGCGGCGGGAGCTTCCGCGCCCAGGGCCTCGAGTTCCAGGTTCTGGATGTGGACCTGGAGCAGAAGATGGTGCGGCTGCAGGTGGTGCGGGACGGCCGGTCCCTGGGGATGGTGGCCAGCGACGGCACCGGCGGCCTGTCCGGCGAGGAGCCCTGGCGGCCGCAGCTGGTGGCCTTCCGGACGCCGGTGGTCAAGACGCTTTGGGTGGAGCTGGAGCTTCTGGCGGGCGAGCGGGTGGTGGCCAGCGGTCGGGCCGGGGTCAACGAGCCCCTGGTGTGGGAGGGGCTGCGCTTCTTCCACACCCAGACCGCCGTGGACGAGGCGGGTCGGCCCTACGCCGGCATCCAGATCGTCCGCGATCCCGGCCTACCGGTGGTCTACGCCGGCTTCGCCCTCCTGGCCCTGGGCGGGGTGTCCCGTCTCGGCCGCTGGTGGGGCGGTCGCCGCTGACCCGGGCGCGCCCGCCCCGGCGGCGGCCAGGCTTTTTTCCAGCAGGCCCTGGAAGCGGGACCCCGGGTAGCGATCCTTGAACTGGGCATACAGCTCCTCCGCCCTCGTCCTGCCTTCCGGCGTGCCATCCTCCAGGAGCAGGTTGAGGAGCCGCCAGGAGGCCTCCTGGGCCAGCGCCATCTCCGGATAGTCCCGGATGATGGTCCGGTAGAGCTCCTCCATCTGCGGCCGGACCGCCGCCCGGTCGGCAGATTGTCCCAGGGCCAGGATGTCGCCGAAGAGGGCGTAGGCCTTCTCCTCGGCGGTGACCACCCTGGGTGGCGGCGCGGCCGGGGCGGCCGCTGGCGGCGGCTGGGCGGGTTCTTTCTCGCAGGCAGCAAGGATCAGCAAGGCCAGGGCAATCCAGCCAAGGGCGCGTGGGGCTCGTGGCATGTCTGTTCGCTCCGGGGGTGAAGGAAATCGGATCCATCCATTGTGCCCGGTCTTGCTGTTTTCCCGCAATGGCGACCTTGGCTGTGACGCGAGCAGCCGGGGAGTGGGCCGGGTCTTTTTGTGTTTGCGCTACCAGACGCCTTTGGCCTATACTCTGCGCTCCGTTGTGCCGAGCGGCCGGCGGGCGTCCGAAAACCGTCCTTCTCATCCCTGCGAACGAAAGGAGCTCGTCATGGCCAGGATCGGCAGAAACGAGCCCTGCCCCTGCGGCAGCGGCAACAAATACAAGAAGTGCTGTCTTGCCAGGGTGCAGGCCGCCGGCGCGGCCGCGGCTCCGGCCCCTCCCTCCGGCCGGCCTCTGGGGGCCGCCCTGGATGAGCTGCGACGGTCGGTGGCCCAGCGGCAGGCGGTGGTCCGCCAGCTGGGGGTCTTCGTCCTCTTCGCCACCGCGGGCGGCGACGCCTGGCTCCTGGAAGGTCTGGAGCGGGACGCCCTCAGGATTGCCGACCAGGGACGGATCCTCGAGGTGTCGGTGGAGGAGAAGCCGGGCACCATCGAGATCGTCTGGTCGCACCATTTCGTCCTCGATCAGGACGGGTTCCTGGCCACCCCCTATGCCGCCGACCTCCGGCAGAGCCGCCATGCCGATTACCCGGTGGCCCGCATCCGCGCCGCCTTGAAGGGCATCGGCAAGCGGATGGCCGGGGTGCACCATGTGCTCCATTCCGAGACCATGCCGGAGGCGCCGGCCGCTGCCGAAGCCTCTGCCGCTGTGGAGCCGGCCGCCGGCGCCTGAGCGCCCCTTCCTGCCGGGGCTGCCGCCCCCCTTCCCCATGTCCCTGTGCCGTTTCCTGCCCATGCTTCTGGTCATGGGGACCATCTTCTTTCTGTCCGATCAACCGGGGGACAGCCTGGAGCTGCCGGGCTTCTTCGCCGCGGACAAGCTGGCCCATGCCGGTGCCTATGGGGTCCTGGCCTGGGCCACCCTCTTTGCCGTGGTCGGTCGCTGGGGCTGGCGCCGGGTGCCGGTGCTGGCGGTGGTGGTGGTCTGCGGCCTCTATGGCCTGTCCGACGAGCTGCACCAGGCCTGGGTGCCGTACCGCAGCCCGGAGCTGGCCGACTTGGCGGCCGACCTGGCCGGGGTGCTGCTGGCCGTGGCCGGCTGGCGCTACTGGTCCAGGAGAGACGGCGGCGCGGCCGGCGGCGGGAAGGCGTCCAGGTAGAGACCGGCCAGGCAGCCGGTCTGGAGCGGGATGAGGAGGATGTGCAGCAGGCTGATCAGAGGCGGGATGATGGGTGCGTCGCCAAACACGGCCCGGAAGGCGGTGAGGATCAGCTCCGGCACCACGAAGACCACAAAGAGATAGCTCAGGTGGGGGAAGAAGCCCTGCTCGGCCACCTTCTGCCGGCTGGCACCCATGGCCGGCAAGAGGCCCAGCCCCTGGTCCGCCATCAGGGGCAGGGTGTAGAGCCACCACACCACCAGGATCACCCCCGGGACCAGGAAGAGCAGGGACTGGAAGACGACGGTCAGGCTGAAAACCAGGGAAATGCCCAGGGGCAGGGCCGAGAAGGGCAGGAGGGCCAGGACGTGGCGCCCGGGGGGCAGAAGATCTGCCCAGCCGGGCGGTCGTTCTGCCCGCAGGGCCCGGACGATGGCGCCGCAATAGGCCCCCAGGCTCGGCCCGGCCAGGATGCCGAAGCTGGCCCCTGCCAGGACAAAGGCCACCAGGCCGCCGCCGATGAGCACGGCGGGTGCCGCCTTGATCAGGGCGACGGCCCGGTCGAGGTGTCGTTGCAGATCCATGGGCCTTTGTTCTGACGGGATGGACATTATGGACATTATGGACAGTATGGACAGGGCCGGATCGTCCAGGCGGTCCATCCTGTCCAGTGGGTCCATGCCGTCCATCGTCAGCCAGGGTGACGCGGGTCAGCACGCCATCCCCCTGGCTCGCTGCCAGCCTAGTAGATTTTCATGTAGTTGGCCAGCTCCCAGTCCGTGACATGGGTGCGGTACTCGTCCCATTCGATGGACTTGGCCTGGATGAATTTTTCCAGGATGTGGCTGCCCAGGGCCTTTTCCGCCAGGGGATTGCTCTTCAGGGCTTCCAGGGCCTCGGCCAGGGAGCCGGGCAGGCTGTGGATGCCGGCGGTGGCCATCTCCTCCGGGCTCATCCTGTAGATGTTCCGGTTGGTGGGCTGAGGCGGATCGAGCCTGGTGCGGATGCCCTCCATGCCGGCGGTGAGCATGCAGGCGAAGGCCAGGTACGGGTTGCAGGAGGGATCCGGGGAGCGGAATTCCACCCGGGTCGATTTGCCCCGGGCGGCCGGGATGCGGATCAGGGAGGAGCGGTTGGCGGCCGACCAGGCCACGTAGACCGGCGCCTCGTAGCCAGGCACCAGCCGCTTGTAGGAGTTGACCAGCGGGTTGGTGACCGCGGCGAAGCCCCGGGCGTACTTCATGAGGCCGGCGATGTATTGGCGGGCGTCGTCGCTGAGCTGCAGGTCGCCGTTGGGGTCAAAGAAGGCGTTGTCGCCGTCCTTGAACAGGGACTGGTTGCAGTGCATGCCCGAGCCGTTGATGCCGAAGACCGGCTTGGGCATGAAGGTGGCGTACAGGCCGAACTGCTTGGCAATGGTCTTCACCACCCATTTGAAGGTGATGGTGTTGTCGGCGGTGGTCAGGGCGTCGGCGTACTTGAAGTCGATCTCGTGCTGGCCCTCCGCCACCTCGTGGTGGGAGGCCTCGATCTCGAAGCCCATCTCCTCCAGGGTATGGATGATGGCCCGGCGGCAGTCGATGCCCAGATCGATGGGGTCGACGCTGAAGTAGCCGGCCGAGTCCTTGGAGCAGGTGGTGGGGTTGCCGTTCTCGTCGAATTCGAAGAGGAAGAACTCCGCCTCCGGGCCGACATTCATGGCATAGCCGGCTGCTTTCGCCTCGGCCAGCACCCTCTTGAGGTTGTTGCGAGGGCAGCCCTCGAAGGGCTCACCGTCGGGCTTGTAGACGTCGCAGATGATGCGCGCCGCCTTGACGCCATCCCGGGTTCGCCAGGGCAGGATGGTGAAGGTGTCGAAGTCGGGCTTGAGGTACATGTCCGACTCCTCGATGCGCACAAAGCCGTCGATGGAGGAGCCGTCGAACATCATCTGGCCGTCCAGGGCCTTCTCCGCCTGGCTGATGGGCAGGGCCACGTTCTTGACCTGGCCGAGGATGTCGCAGAACTGCAGGCGGAAGAAATGGATATGCTCCCGCTCGATGGTGGCCAGGATCTCCTTCTTGGTCAGCACGTTGTCTCCTCCTCGGCTCGGATCAGGGATGGGGTTGGCGGTCAGCGCCGGCCGCCGGCCTGGAGCAGGCGGGCCATGTCCTTGGCAAAATAGGTGAGGACGATCTCGGCACCGGCCCGGCGGATGGCCAAGAGCGACTCGTGCATGACCCGGGCCTCGTCGAGCCAGCCGTTGGCCGCGGCGGCCTTGATCATGGCGTACTCGCCGCTCACCTGGTAGGCGGCAACAGGCAAATCGAATTCGTCCCGCAGCCGGCGGATGATGTCCAGATACGGCAGCGCCGGCTTCACCATCAGGATGTCCGCCCCTTCCTCCACGTCCAGGGTGGCCTCCCGCAACGCCTCCAGGGCATTGGCCGGGTCCATCTGGTAGGCCCGGCGGTCGCCGAACTGGGGGGCGCAGTCGGCGGCCTCCCGGAACGGCCCGTAGAAGGCGGAGGCGTATTTCACCGCATAGGACATGATGGGCGTCATCTCGAAGGCATTGTCGTCGAGGGCGGTGCGGATCTCGCCCACCCGGCCGTCCATCATGTCCGAGGGTGCCACCATGTCGGCCCCGGCCTTGGCGTGGGACACCGCGGTCTCGGCCAGGATCTCGCAGGTGGCGTCGTTGTCCACCTGGCCCTCGATGATGACCCCGCAGTGGCCGTGGTCGGTGTACTCGCACAGGCAGACGTCGGTGACCACCAGGAGATCCGGGGCCTTGTTCTTGAGCTCCCGGATGGCCCGCTGCACCGGGCCGTCCTTGACATGGGCGCCAGAGCCCATGGGGTCCTTCCTGTCCGGCAGGCCGAACAGGATGACCCCGCCCACACCCAGCGACACGCACTCCTTGGCCTCCCGGCCCAGCTGATCCACCGACAGCTGGAAGACCCCGGGCATGGAGCCCACCTCTTTCTTCACCCCCTTGCCTGGCACCACGAAGAGGGGATAGATGAACTGGGCTGGTGAGAGCTGGGTCTCCCGGACCAGGGCACGGAAGGCCTCGTTGCGCCGCAGCCGCCGCGGCCGGCTTTCGGGAAACAGCATGGGATGACCTCCGTGGGTTGGTGCCGCCCCTGGGGGCAGGGATGAGGCGATCGGGCAGAATGGGGACAGGCGAGACGTCGAGGGGCCGGGTTCGGCCACCGGGGTAGCCGCCCAATCTACTCCCCCGGCCGATCCTTGGCAAGGTCTACTCGTGGGCCGCTGGCCGGAGCCGCTCCTGGGCGGTGGCCGCCATGACCGTCTGCGGGTGGTCCTCCAGGATGCGCTGGAAGCCCGGGCGGGCGCCGGCCCGATCCCCGAGCTGCCACTTGGCCTCGCTGTAATAGAAGAGCATCACCGGCGACAGCTTCTGGGCGCGGCCAAGATCCTCGCCGGCCCCGGACAGCCTCTGCATGGTGGCCAGGTCAGTCCACCGGGCCTTCTCGAAGAGGAAGCGGCCCAGCTCGTTGTCCAGGGCATGACGCACCGGCGTGTCCGGGTGCCTGGTCAGAAGCTCTCCGTAGACGCCCAGGGCGTCGCTGATCCGCGGCGGCTCGTGGTCGCGGATCAGAAGGACGATGAGTCGCCAGGAGCTCTCCTGGGCCAGGGGCACGTCCGGGCAGTCGTGGATGATCCGGCGGTAGATGGACGCCAGGCGCTCGATGTTGGCGTCGCGTTCCGGCGAGGTGGCGAGGCGAAAGGCCTCGCCGAACAGGGAGACGGCCTCCTCCTGCTGGGCCTCGAGCGCCACCGCCGGCTCCTGGGCCCAGGCCCCGCTGGCCAAGAACAGAGCTCCGACAACCGCCACCACCATCTGTCTCATCGCTCCTCCTCCCGGGCCTTGGCCCGGATCTCCACCCGCCGGCCGCCGCCCGCCACGCCCAGGACGGTGAGCCGTTCCCGGGCAATCCCTTTGCCCGCCAGATAGTCGGCCACCTGCCGGGCGCGCTGCCTGGCCAGCTCCTCATTGGCGACCGCCGCCCCGGCGTCGTCAGCATAGCCCCGGACCTCCACCTGCGTCGTCGCCCGGGCACTCAGAAGACCGGCCCAGCGGTCGAGGATCGCCGCCCCTCCCTCGTCCAAACGGTCCCCGCCAACAGCGAAGGGGATGGGCCCCAGATCCGGTGCCGCCTCGCTGGCGGGGCCGGTGAAGGCGCCCTGCAGGGAGGCCTTGATGGCCGCCGGATCCGGTACCGGGTACATGACGATCTCCAGATCCGGCCGCGTCTCGCCGGCCGCGCCGGCCACGGTCTGCGGCCGGGTGCCGGCGCTCAGCCCCTGGCCGTCGCCGGCCTCCCCGCCAAACATCGCCGGGAAGAACCCGGTCTCGGAACGGATGCCATAGGTGCCGACCAGCTGCCCCGGCTGCGGCCGGCCGCCAGCCATGGTCTCCCGGGCCACCAGGAAGAAGGGCGTCTCCGCCGGCAGGGCCAGGGTGAAGGCGCCGTCCGCGCCGGTGCGGGCCGAGGCCACATCCGGCCGGGGTACATCGAGATGCCGCTTGGCCAGCACCACCGCCCCTGCCACCGGCTGGCCCTGGCCATCCAGCAGCCGGCCGCGGGCGGTGAAGACCGCCGGCGCCGGGACACCGGCAAGGCGCTCCGGCGGCAGGCCGTCGATCCGGCCCAGGTCCAGGGTCTCCTGCCGGGCCAGGGTGAAGACCCGCAGCGTCGCCCTTTCCGGATCGGCTGCGAAATAGAACGCCTCTCCCGGCCGGGGCGGCCCCGGTCCTGCCGCCGGATCCCGCTGCAGCATGCCCAGGTAATAGCTGCCCGGGGCCAGCCGGACGGCAAAGCGGCCGTCCCCGTCCAGGCGACCCAGGGCCTCCGGCACCCGGGTCATGCCGGGATGGACCGGCGGCAGCCCTTTGGCCTCCAGGAAGAAGGCGACGACAGCGTTGGCCAGCGGCGCGTTGTCCACGAAGACCTGGCCGGACAGGGTGCCTGCCTTCTTCAACAAGAAGCCCGGCGCCGCGCCATGGGCGATCACCGGCACCAGCGCCAGGATGGAGCACAGAAGAAAACGGAGCATACGGTCACCTGCGCCTGGGCGTCTCCCCGGCCGGTTGTCCGCTCTGGCGGGGCTCTCCAAGAAGCTCCCTTCCTGCAAGCCTCGCGAAGCGAGAGCAGAAACGGTAGCCGGGGGATTCATCCCCCGGCGATGCCGGCGCCAGCCCTGACAGCAGCGGCACCCAAGCCTCGCGAAGCGAGAGCAGAAACGGTAGCCGGGGGATTCATCCCCCGGCGATGCCGGCGCCAGCCCTGACAGCAGCGGCACCTGCCGGCGGCATCGAGCCGCCACCTGGGCCGGGGATCTCGCCGGAGCACCCAGGTGGCAGCCCCGGCGGCGTTCTTCTGATCTTGGCTTCCTTCACGGCCTTTGGCAAGGGGCTGTCGCCACCACGACCAAGGCCCCACCGGGATGGCGGGGCCTTGGTTGTGGCGTGGGCGGGGGAAGACCGGTGGGGCGACGGCGGATGGGGTCAGTTGCACGCCCCCTTCACCGCCACGCCGATGATGGCGGAGCGGCCGCTGGCGTGGGTGACGGTGACGGCCTCGGTGCCGCCGCCGGTGACCGCGGTCCGGTAGCCGGCGGAGCCGCCCAGGGTGGACAGATTCTCCACTGCCTCGGTGTAAGTGCCGGGCTGGCCGTGGCCGGCGCTGGTGCTGGTGGAGTTGGCGGCATAGACCACCCGGTCGTTGGCGGTCCAGGTGATGTTGCCGGTGGCCACCTGGGTGCCGGAGGAGTTGGAGTTGTAAACGCCGCTGGGAGAAGCCACCGGGGTGGTCTGGCTCACCCCGTCCAGCACCATGGCGTAGACCCGGCTGTACGATTTGTTGCCGGTCATGGTCACGCTGACCGTGGTGCTGGTGGCAGCGTCGAGGCCGCTCTCCTTGAGATAGCCCAGCCACATGTTGCTGTAGCCGTTGTTGACCGTGGCCACCTGGGTCAGTGTCTGGCCGCCGTAGGTGACGGTCCAGGAGTTCGTGACATTGCCCGTGTATTCGTTCAACACCGCCACCAGCAGCAGCCGGTTGGAGTCGCTGCCGGCGGAGACGGTCTTGGTGCCGGAGGGCGAGCTGGCGGTGCCGCCGTAGACCGAGGTCCAGGTGTCCAGCACCGCCACCGCCGGGCAGGGGTTGATGGTGATGGGACCGGGGGAGTACGCGCTCACCGCCGGATTGATGCCGTCGTCGCTGGCGCCGTAGACATAGTACGTCCCGGGTGCCAGGCCGGTGGTGTCCCAGGCGCAGGTGGCATCGGTGCCCTCGGCGGCGGTGGCGCAGGCACCGGTGATGGCGACCCCATCGAGGCCGGTGTTGTCCACGTCGTAAGAGAAGGCGGCGGTCACCACATCCTCGCCGTCCTCCAGGGAGTAGGTGATGTTGTAGGAGCTGCCCGGATAAACGGCATCGCCGGCCCCGTCCGGCTGGCTTATGGCCAGGCTGGGCGCGAAGTTGGCGTTGGACTGCACCGCCACCGCTGTAAGGGCCCAGCGGCCGGACAAAGAGCTGGTGACCGTCTCCGCGGAGGTGCCGGTGGACGTGATCGCCTTGTCGCCGGCGGTGAGCTGGAACTGGCTGCCGATCTGGGTGTCGAAGCGCTCGGTGAAGTCGTTGCTGCCACCGGGCGGAGGCGGGTCGAAGGTGACCGCACCGTCGGCGTTGGCCAGGTAGACCGCGTAGCCGCCGGCATTCACCGCCAGGCCCGACCAGGCCAGGGCGGTGCCGCTGGTGCCGTTGGCAGTCACCGCCGCCGGCGCTGCCTGACTGGCGTTGGCCAGGGTCATGGCGGTGATGGCAGCCACGTTGGGGTTGTTGCCGTCGCCGTCGAAGCTGAGGCTGATGGCATCCCCGCTCTTGGCCGCCAGCTTGGCGGCAGTGACATAGCCCACCCACACCCCCTGCCTGCCGTCGCTGGAGCGGGTCACGGCCACCTGGCTGATGGCCTGGCCGCCGTAAGTGCCGCTGGTCACTGTCTCGTTGGTGTCGTAGCTGGAGGTGGTGTCCTCCCAGGCCACAGCGATGAGCACGATCCGGTTGCTGCCCGCTGCCGCCGCATAGCTGGCCGTGGCGGTGTTGGTGCCGCCGCCGGCGGTGGCCAGGGCCGAGGCCGGACCGGCCACGCTCACCGGCGCCACCACCGTAAGTGCCCCGGCCGAGTAAGCGCTCACCGCCGGGTGGTAGCCGTCGCTCACCTGGCCGTAGACATAGTAGGTGCCGGGTGCCAGGCCGGTGGTGTCCCAGGCGCAGGTGACCCCGCTGCCCTCGGCTGCCGCGGCGCAGGCACCGGGGAGGGCAGTGCCGTTCTCCCCGGCATGGTCGTTGTCCCGGTAGAAGGCCACGGTCACCGTCTCGTCGGGATCGTCCAGGGTGTACGTAATGGGATAAAGGTCGCCGGCGAACACCTGGTCGTTGACCCCGTCCGGCTCGGCGATGGCCAGTGTCGGGGCGGAGTTCACCGCCGCGGTGACGGTGATCGTGGCCGAGGACTGGCCGCCGCCGGCGTCCTTGATGGTGTAGCCGAAGCTGCCCATGGCGCCGGTGGCGGCGCCGCAGGTGAGGGCCACCTGGTTGCCGCTCATCTCCGCCGTGCAGTTGGCGTTGAGGCCGGCGGCATCGATGGCCAAGAGGTAGATGCCGGTGCCGGTATCGTTGGCCAGGGGAGCCAGGCTGGTGGTGAGGCCCGACCAGGCGGTGAGGCTGTCAGCTACCGCTGCCGCGGCCTTGAAGCCGGTCACCAGGCGGGTCTCCACGTCCAGCGGGCTGGCGGTGGCGGTGTTGCTGGCCGTTACGGTATCCACCCCTTCGGTCCAGCCGCTGGGGCTGTTGCAGGTGCCGGCGTAGAAGCTGCCGTTCCAGGTCATGGCCGTGCCGTTGCAGCCGCCGCCGGTGTAGGTGAAGGAGAGCGTCTGGCCCGCCCCCTTCTCACTGTAGGCCTCTACGGTCAGGGCGCCGGCTTGGTAGTAGGCCCTGGTGATGTGGATGTTGTCGGGGATGGCCGGTGCCGCGATGTTGGCGAACACCGGAACGTTGTACGTCGCGCCATTGGTCGGCATGCCACTCAGCCCTTCGAAATTGGAGAAGGAGCTGGAGGCAGGGACGCCCAGCAGTGAATCACCCGCGACATCGCCCCATTGCCAGTCATTTCCGTTGTTGTTCTTCAGGTAATTCTTGGCCCGCGTTCGTGTGCTGTTGGTGTCCGAGCACGGGTCATAGGGCTGCAGGCTGTTGCTGGAATAGCGATGATCGTCCCACGACGTGGTGTTGCCGGTGGCGCTTCCTTTGAGGAGGTTGAAAACCGACCGGCCAGGCGCGTAGCGCAGACTGTCCAGGGGCGCATATTGCCCACAGCCAGGGGCAGGGTAGTCGGCGCCTGGTTTTGGGGCTGCGTGCATGATCTGCACCGAATGGCACGTGAAACAGGCACCCATGTTCTCAACCTGGATCAGCGTTGCGCCGTCGTTGGCCGCGATGCGGTGCGAGGCCAACCCGGTCTGGGTCATCTTCGTGGCGTTTACGGGTCGGGTGGACGTGTTGATGAAGCTTGTTGTGGTGGCGTTGAAGTCATTGGCATACACGGTGAGACCATTGGTCGGCCCACCGATGTTGAATCCATGGTTGCCATTGCCACCGTCCACGTTCACGGAATACGTCATGGCATTGGTATGGCACAGACGGCAGGCAGGCTGTTTCGGGACGTTGGCGTCGGCATAGCCCAGGGCGTAGTCGGTATTCCAGCCGGTGCTGGAGGTGCCCACCGTGTCGGCGGTGGCGGCATAGCCGGTGGCCTGGGTGGGGGTGGCCGGCCGCGGGTCGGCATGGCAATAGGTGCAGTCGCCGGCCTGCGCGTAGGCGGTGGTGTGGTGCCGCACGCCGTCGTACTGGTACATCTTCTGGCCGCTGGGGCTGGCAGCGTCGTAGGCCGCCTGGTGGCAGGTCTCGCAGCTGACGGCCTGGTTGCCGCCGCCACCGATGTGGTGGCCGGGCTCGCGGCCGTTGTCCACCTCGTTTCTGATGCCGCTTGCGGTGTGGCAGGTCCGGCAGTCACCGAAGCCGGTGCCGTTGGCTCTGGTGTGGAGCTGCACCGCTTCCAGGGTGGTGATGGTGGCGCGGTCCGCGGCATGGCAGTCGGCGCAGTTGTAGTCCGGAGCGAGCAGGCCGCCGTAGACGCCGTACTTGATCTTGCCGCTGTAGTCGGCCTTGCGGTAGGCCGGCACCTGGTTGCCGGTGGACACCCAGGCGCCCTGGGAGGTGACCAGCTGGTCGTGGGCATCGGCCACGCCGTCGGCACCGTTGTCGTCCGTGAGGCCGTGCAGGGAATAGGTGCCCTTGGCGCTGTGGCAGGATTCGCAGCTCTGGGTGACGTTGTTGCCGCCGCCCACGTGGTGGCCGGCCTCGCGGCCGTTGTTGATGGCCGTGGTGCGGCCCGAGCCGTCGGTGGCATGGGTGGTGTGGCAGGTGGTGCAGCTGGGGTGCAGATCCAGGCTCTGGCTGGACGAGGCCATGGTGTGGCAGTTGCTGCAGGCCTTCTCCGCGCTGTGGCTGGTGGTGAAGGCGGTGTGGTCGCCGGCCACGTCGGCCACGGTCAGACCGTGCAGCCGGTACTGGCCGAGGGTGCTGTGGCAGGACTCGCAGTCCTGGGCATTGCCGTTGCCGCCGCCCACCTGATGTCCCGGCTCCCGGCCGTCGTTCACCACCGCGGTCCGGAGCGTGGCATCCGTGGCATGGGTGGTGTGGCAGCTGGAGCAGGCGGGGTGCAGATCCAGGCTGTCGCTGGCCGTGGCCATGAGATGGCAGTTGCCGCAGGCGCTCTCGCCGGTATGGCTGGTGCCGAAGCCGGTGTGGTCGCCGGCCACCGCGGCAATGGTCAGGCCGTGGAGTCGGTTTTCACCCTGGGCGTCGTGGCAGGTCTCGCAGTTGATCGTGCTGCCAGCGATGCCGCCGCTGATCGCCGCCACCACATCCGGATCGGCGCTGGTGTGGCAGGCCAGACAGCCGGGATGAAGGTCCAGCCTCGCCTGGGCCGAGCCCATGGTGTGGCAGATGGCGCAGTCGGCCGGATCGCTGCCGGCATTGGCGGACACGGACAGCATGTTGTGCCGCGCCTGCAGCTCGGCATCGATGGTGGCCAGGCCATGCATGGCATTGCCCCCCGGCCCGGTGTGGCAGGAGGTGCACTGGACCGCTGTGTTGCCGCCGCCGGACTTGCCGGTGCTGATGGTGGCGGTGACCGCCACGTCCGCCGAGAGGTGGCAGGTGGAGCAGGCGGCGCCATTGTGGAGAGCCAGCATCTCGACCTTGGTGCCCAGGGGTTGGTGGCAGCTGCTGCAGCCCGCCGAGGCATTGAGGTTGTTGTGGTCGGCGCTCTCGTTGCCGCCGTGGCAGGTGCCGCAGTAGTTGGCATCCCCCTCCACCGCCAGCCAGCTGCCGGCAGCCATGGCCTCGGAGCCGGGGCTTTGCCAGTAGGTCTTGGCCAGGGCCGAGCCACCGCCGTGGCAGCCGGCGCAGACCGAGGTGCCGGCCAGGGTCTGGCCGTCGGCGAAGGTCGGGAAGCTGCCGGTGTTGTGGCAGGCATCGCAGTCCACCAGCACCATGGCGCTGTCCTTGACGTGGGTGGGGTGCGAGTCGAAGGTGCCGTGGCAGGAGTTGGCGGTGCCGCAGCTCATGCCGGCGCCGCCGCCATGGGCAAAGGAGCGGGTGTGGGTGTGGCAGGCCATGCAGGCGTTGCCGGTTTCGCCCTGGTAGTGGTTGCCGGCATGGCTGGTGTCCGGATGGGGATCGTTGCCCGCCTGGTGGCAGGCGTCGCAGACGCCGTTGTCCGGCCCTGCCGCGGGGTCGAGATCAAGAAGATCGCTGTCCGCGGAGCCGAGGCCGGTGATCGCCACCGGATTGCTGGCGCCGGCCAGGCGGCCGTCGATGACCGGCAGCAGCATGGCCAGCTTGCCGGTGCCGTGGACATCGTGGCAGTCCTCGCACTGGTAGCCGGGGCTGGTGGCGTAGTCGGCGCTGTTGCCGTAGGCCGGGAAGGCGGCGGCAGCGTTGGTGTTGTACTTGCCGGTGATGGCGCCGGAATGGATCGTCGCCTCGGCGCTGGCGTCAAAGCCCAGGGCGCCGTTGGCGCTCTGGCCGACCTGGTGGCAGTCCTGGCAGACTTCGGTGGCCGCCGAGGTGGAGGCAAGGCCGTCGCCGGGCACCGCCATCAGCCGCCGGTCACCGGCGGTGTGGTTGAGATGGCTTGCGGTCGTCTCATGGCAGACGGCGCAGGCATAGCCCGGCCCGTTCTGGCCATGCAGGGTGGCGTTGAAGGGGGTCGTGCGGCCATGGCCGGTCAGGAAATAGCCGTAGGTGAGGCCATCCCCCGCCTTGTTGGGCGCAACGATGCCGGAGCCGTCCTGCCGGCTGTTGGCTGGCAGGTCATCGTGGCAGCCCAGACACCACGTCTCCTTGCCCGGCCGCAGGCCCAGGCCGGCATAGATCCCGTTCTTCCAGTTGGCCTTGGCGCCGGAGGCCGGGGCGTTCACGCCATCGTAGGCGCCGCCCGGGCTGTGGCAGGTGTCGCAGACGTCCGTTTCCGCCAGGCTGAGGCGGCCGTCGCCGCTTATGTCGGTGCCGGATTTGAAGAAGGGATAGTCGGTGGTGTCGTGGCAGGCGTTGCAAAGGAGACCGCCAGCGCCCTTGAGGTCGTCGGCGTCGGTCTCGGTGTGGGTGGAGTGGCTCTGAAAGGAGCCCTTGCCGCCCTGGTCCTGGTCCTTGCCGTGGCAGTCGGCACAGGCGGTGCCGCCGCCATCCGGGCCATGACCGAAGCCGTTGGCATGGGTGTGGCACAGGATGCAGTTGCCCCCCTGCCAGCCGTTGAGGTTGTTGTGCAGCTGGTCCGGGGCGGCGCCGTTGTTGCGGAAGTGGCTGGGCTGGGTGTGGCAGACCTCGCAGACGCCGTCGTAGGTGGCATCGCCGTCGGCAAAGGAGTTGGGCCCTTCCCGCCGGAAGAGCCGCACGGTCTTCGTGCCGCTGTTGGGCGTGGCAAGGCTGTTCTTCACCAGCTTGCCGTAGACGATGGCAAAGGGGTTGCCCACCGCGGCCTTGCTCAGGTCCATGGCCGGCTCGACCCAGACCGTGTCGCTGGTGCTCGTGGTGATCCGGTAGCTGTAGCTGAGCTGACTGGTGTTGGGGATGAGGAGATAGCCGGCAAAGCTGTTCGGGATCCAGCCGGCGCCGGCAAGGCTCAGGCTATTGGCGGTGAGGGCGGTGGAGCTGCCGGCAGCCACGTGGCTGGCCGCGCCGTATGTCCGCGGCTGCAGCTGGTGGTGCGGCCAGTGGCAGGTCCGGCATTCCACCGACCAGGTGGTGCCATAGCGGGTGCTGGTGGTCAGCGCCGAATGGGGCTCCACAAACTGGGCGCGCACGTCGTTGTGGCAGCTCCAGCACAGGTTGTTGGACGGCGTGTCGTCGATGTCCTGGGCCACGTGGGAGACCCAGGCCGGCGGCTCCTCCGCGATGTAGTGGCAGGAGTCGCAGCCCACCCCCGACGGCTGGTAATGGGGGTAGTCGATACCGAGCTGGTCCGCCAGCGCCGCCGGCGCAGCCAGGACCAGCCCGAAGAAAAGGGCCGCCAGGGCCGCCTTTGTGCGCATGGTCGTCTTCATGCCTGCCTTCGTGCCCATCCTCGGACCCTCGCTCCCTTCATGGCGCGATCCGGCACCCGCCCGGTGCCAGGCCATCAGCGCCGGCGTACCTGGATCACTGCCTGATCGGCGGCGATCAGGTGGCTCGCCGCCCCGGGCGGCGCCACATCGGTGACGTAATAGAGGGTGTAGAGCCCGGCGGGCAAGCCGCCCAGGTCTGCCACCCGGGTGTGGGTGAAGCTGTCTTCGGCCAGAGGCGCTGCCGCCAGCGCTGCGGGTCGCAGTTGCCAGAGGCCGGTGGCGCCATCGAGGAAGAACAGCCTCTTGCCACCCTTGAGGGCCAGGTACCCGGTGCTGGGGCTGCCGGCCTGCGGGCCTGCCGCCACCGCCACGCTCACCAGGGCTTGGCCGCCCGCCCCCAGGAGCAGAGGGCCATCGCCATGGTTGACCTTGAGGTCGGGGAGCGGCCACGCCGGCGGCAGGTGGGCCGGGAAGATGACATCGTCCAGCCACAGGCCGTCGAAGCCCTGGCCTTCTGCCTGCAGATACTCCCAGCGGAAGACGTGCCTGCCGGCGGGGATGTTGAAGCCGGCGTCGGTCCAATCCTGGCCGGCGGACCAGCGGCCCAGCTCGACGTTGTCCACCAGGAAGCGCAGGGCGCTCATCCCTGGCTCGGCCACGATCCTGGACCAGAAGGTCACCTCGCCGGCCGTCGTGGTCGCAAGTGGCACCTCGAGGAAGCTCATCTGGCCCGGAGCCAGGGTCGGGGCCGCCATGGCCATGGTGCCGGAATGGCTCGCCACGGCCTGCCGCGTCCAGGGGCTGTCGCCGCCGGTAAGCCACGGCAGGCTGGACGGGCCCTCGGCCTCGAAGGTGTCCAGGTCGGCGGCCGGCACGAAGCGGGCGGTGACGGTCTTGGGGCTGTCCGCCGTGAGGCGGCATTCCAGGCCGGTGCCGGCGCAATCCCCCCCCCAGCCGGCAAACACCTGCTCCGGCGCGGCAGCGGCCACCAGCACCAGCTCGGTGCCGCCGGCACAGGTCTCGGTGCAGTCGCCCGGGCAGCGGATGCCGCTGGCCTCGACGACGCCGGCGCCGGCCACCGCCACCGCCACCTCGAAGGTCCGGGTCACTGCCACCGGCCGGAACAGGGCGCGGATGGTATGGCTGGCCGTCACCCGGGTGAAGGTATAGGTGCCGGTGGCACCCACCGAGATGCCATCCACCAGGAGGTCGGCGATCTCGAAGCCCGGATCGGCGGTGATGGCAAAGACGGGGCTGTCGCCAAAAAGCGCCGGCACCTGCCCCGCCGGCGCGATCCGGCCGCCCGCCGCGGCTGAAGCCGCGATGGCAAAGCTGTCCCGGCCGAAGCGCGCCTCGACGGTATGGTCCGCGGTGACCGCAGCCAGGGTGTAGGCGGTCCGGGCGCCGGCGTCGCTCCCGTCCACCAGCAGCTGGGTCACGTGATGGCCCGGGTCCGGGGCCAGGGTCAGGGAGAGATCCTGGCCGAAGGGCACCGGGATGTCGCCGGAGGGGGTGACACGGCCGCCGGCCGAGGCCAGGACATGGACGATCGGCTCCGGCGACGGGCCGTAGACCTCCACGGTGCCGCTGTTCAGGGAGGCGACGAAGAGCTGGCCGCTGGCCGGGCCAACCGCCACTGCCAGGGGGGTGCGCAAGGGATGCTCGGGGTCGTACAGGGTGCCGATGAAGGCGCCTTGACGGTCGAACACCTGCACCACCCCCTGCTGGGCATCGCTGACCAGCACCCGGCCGGCGGCATCCACCGCCACGCCCAGGGGCTTCATGAGCAGGCCGGCGCCGGTGCCGTAAGTGCCGAAGCTGCGCCGATAGCCGCCGTCCAGGGTGAAGAACTGCACCCGGGCGCCCTCGTGGGGGCCCCGGGGCGAGGTGATGATGGGCAGGTCGGTCACCACCACCTCGCCGGCTGCCTCGTCGATGGCCAGGGCTGTGGGGAAGTGGAAGGAGCCGTTGCCGCTGCCCGGGGAGCCGAAGGCGAACAGCCGCCGGCCGGCGGGGTCGAAGACCTTGATCTGCTGCTCCTTGCTGTCGGCCACGTACACGGTGCCGGCCCGGCTCACGGCAATGGCGCTCGGCCGCCCGAATTCCCCGGCGCCTTGACCCAGGGCAAAGGGTTGCCGCAGGGTGGGGCCGAGCACCTCCACCGAGCCGGTCTCGGCGCTGCCTACGTACCAGCGGCCCTGGCGGTCGGCCGCCAGGCTGATCGGGTCGGCCAGTCCGGCCAGGCTGGCCTGCACCCGGCCCTGCCGGCTTGTGACCAGAAGACGGCTTCCCCCCGCCTCCAGCAGGCAGAGCTGCTCCGCGCCGTCCAGGGCCATGGCCGTGATCTTGCCGGTACGGATCGAGGCCAGGCGAGGATAGTCGCCGGCCAGGGTGCCGGCCTGGGACGATGCCGCCAAGCCCAGAAGCAGGACAGCGGCCAGGGGGAGCATGCGGATGGGGAAGGTTCTCATGACTGACTCCATGGGCGGGCCGTGCCCCGGCTCAGCATCCGGCCGTCGTGGACCGAGGTGCCCGAGCCGAGCGGCAGCCGGCCGGCCGGGACCGGGCAGGGCGCGGGGCCGCCTCGCTGACCGGCAAGCGATCCCACGATCAGTCTAACATGACGGCAAAGCCGGTCTCTATATGGTGAAGGTTTATTCACAGCTAAACAGAGGATAAGCACCGGGGGCAGCAGGCCGCCGGCTTGATGGCTGAATCCCGCTTCACCGTAACGACGCGGGGCGTCGGCCACCGGGGACGGCCGGGGGCGCGGCTGGGAAAGGCGTCCGTTGGCGATCAATTATGGTAGGAAAAATGGCAGGATAAGGCCAGTCGCAGGTCTATGGCGAAGAAGGGGGTAATGTGGACCAGCTTCACATCCAGGCGGCGCGGTAGCAGACGGCCGGCCTCGGGAGCGGCGGCGCCAGGTCAGGGCCGGAAAGAGAGGGCGGGGAAGAGGCTCAGCAGCGTCAGGAGAGGTCTGCGGTCGGGGGGGCGGTACGAAAGCGGCCGGCCACGGCCTCCGGGGGGGAGGTCTGGCCGGTGCGGGAGGGCCGCCGGCGGGTCGGACCCCTGCCGGGTCGCGCGGGGCCCTCCGGGGCCTTGCCGCCTACTGGCCGTCCTTGCTGGTGTGGCAGCGGAAGCAGCCGGTGCCGGCCGCCGCGCCGGTGGCGCCGGTGGTGATGGTGGTGCGGTCCCAGCGCAGCATGTCGTTGTACGGGCTGCCGTGGGCGCGGTGGCACGAGATGCAGGTGACCCGGTCGGTGCCGGGACGGACGGTGGCAGGATCGAAACCGGTCAGGCTGGCCTCGGGCCGAGCCACCGGCACCTGGGGATCGTAGACGGTGAAGGCCTGGAACTCGTATTCGTTGGGGATGACCACATCCGACGGATGCCGCAGCCAGGGGTTGCTGCCGCCGCCGTTGTCGGTGCCCATGAAGGTGGTGGAGAAGCCCGGGGAGTGGAAGTTGTAGTGGCAGCCGGCGCAGAACTTGCCGATGGACTGGGGGGTGTCGTTGTCGGCACCGGTGCCGCTGTAATAATGGTTGTGGGCGTTGGCGGTGGGCTGCTGCTCCCAGTCCGGGTCCTCGATGCCGTTGACCCCGGCGCCGCCCAGCATGTCGTGGCCGGAGGGGGCGCTCAGGAAGCGGTACCAGCCACCGTCTGCCGTGACCGGCACCCCGGCGTCGTCCTGGCCATGGTGTCTGACGCTGTTGTGGCAGCCCTGGCAGCCGTTGCGGCGCTGGCCATAGGTCTGGGCATCGGTGAGGGCCAGGGAGGTGTGGCAGCTGCTGGAGCAGCCGATGGCGCCCGGCGCCACGGCCAGGGTCCCGTCCGCGTTGGAGATGCCGCGGACGTTATGGCCGCGGCTGTCCCCATCGTGGGCCACCCAGTAGAAATTGCCGCCGGCCAGCGGGTCCACCGGCGCCATCAGGTTGTAGACGATGGGGATGCGGGAGCCGCCCACCGTGACGATGGTGTCGGTGCCGGCGCTGGTGTGGCAGCCGACGCAATCGGTCCGGAGCAGAGACGCCTGGGGGTCGCCCGGCAGGCCGCCGTCCAGGGTGCCGCTGTCCCAGCCGGCGCCCAGCCCGGTCCGGACCACTGGCCCGCCGTCCTGGCTGTTGTGCATGGTATGGCAGTTGCTGCACAGAAAGCCCGTGACCCGGGCGCTGGTCGGAGCCGCGATGCCGAGAGCCAAAAGACCTGCCAACAATACGCTTCTTCGGATCAGCACGTCATTCACCGTGGCTTCGCTGTCTGAAGGCCTTGCCGCATACACAGACCGGCCTGGGGTCAGTATAGCACGGCCTCGGACAGGAGCTCCATACTGCAAACGCTTATTCGTTTATGAACGTCTTCGCCCGGGCCCGGCCGGCCACCATCCGCCTGGCGGCCAGTGGGGCCGGTCTCCCGGATCAGTCCTGGGTGTGGAAGGTCCGATCCACCAGCTCGTTGATGAAGGCCGCCGGCTCGGTGACCCCGGCCGCCGGGATGACGATCCGGGGCCAGCCCTTCTTGTGGCTGATGAGCCGCAGGCCGTATTCGTAGGCCTGGCCCAGCCGGGTAACCAGGGCCTGGATCTCCTCCGGCCCCTGGGGCCAGGTGGCGAGGATGGCGTCCACGGCATCCTCGCCAAAGACGACCTGCATGCCGCAGCGCTCGGTGATGGCCGGCTCGCAGTCGTGGACCGCCCGGGCCAGCTCCAGCCACCGGTCGCAGACCGCCCGGGTGTCCAGCAGGTCCTCCTGGCAGCGGGCGGCCATCAGCTCCAGCCGCGGCGCCGAAAGCGGCAGGCCCTGGGATTCCAGATAGGGGCCGGAGCGCTCCCGGAGAAAGGCGACCAGCTCCTGGCGCTGGCTGGCCAGAAGCTCCTGGTAGCGGCGCTCGTGGCCGGTGCGGACCGCCGGATCCCCAAGCAGCGCCTGCAGCTGAGCCTGGGGGGCGTACACCAGGGCGGCGCTCGCCACCAGAAAGCGGATGTCGGTGGACGGCAGGCGCTTTTCGAAGGGCAGCAGCACCGATTCCACCACCCGCACCAGCCCCCGGGCGCCGGTGCCCTCCGCCTGGGCCCGCCGGGCCAGTTCCTGGAGGGCCTCGTCCTCGAACAGCAGCCGGATCCCGTAGGCCAGGAAATCCTGCTTCTTGCTGGCCACCACCGAGCTGTTGGGATTCTTGAGAATAACGAACAGATCGCCTTCGCTCAAGGGATCAAAGACGGCGATCACCGGCAGGCGGCCGATGAACTCGCTTTCAAAGCCATAGGCGTGGAGATCCTCCGCCCGGACCTCCCGGCAGAGGTCCGGCTGCTCCCGCCGGGCTCGCATGGGGCTGGCAAAGCCGATGGCTTGGCTGCCCAGCCGCTTGCGGATGATGTCGTCCAGGTCGGCGAAGGCGCCGCTCATGATGAAGAGGATGTCCCGGGTGTTGACGGTGCGCCTTTCCCGCTTGCCGGTGGCCCGGTACCGCTCCAGGGCCTCCAGCTGGGCGATGGGATCATGGGGCACCCGCAAGTCCACCTCGGTCTCCTCCATGGGCTTCAGCAGGGCGCGCTGGACCCCGGTGCGGGAGACATCCGGGCCGATGAGGTTGCGGCTGGCCGCGATCTTGTCGATCTCGTCGATGTAGATGATGCCGTGCTGGGCCGCCTCCAGGTCACCGCCCGCCCGCTCCACCAGCTCCCGGACCAGATCCTCCACATCCCCGCCCACGTAGCCGGTCTCGCTGAATTTGGTGGCGTCGCCCTTGACGAAGGGCACCCCCAGCTTGTCGGCGATGAGCTTGATGAGAAAGGTCTTGCCGACGCCGGTAGGGCCGATGAGCAGCACATTGCTCTTGATGCGGCCCCGCTCCCGGCCGGCCCGCTTCGGGTCGGCGAGCGCCCGGCGGAGGCGGTTGAAATGGGTGCAGATCTTGGTGGCCAGGATCGCCTTGGCCTCGTCCTGGCGGACCACATATTCGTCGAGATAGGCCACCAGCTCCTCGGGCTTGAGGGCGAAGTCCCGCAGCAGGCCGGGCCCGGTGGCCGGTCCTGCTTCCGGCTCGTCGGGCCGCTGGGGCTGCGGGGTCAGGATCTGGGACATCACCTTGACCCGCTCCCCATACTTTTTGGACAGGTATTGCTCCAGGTCCCGCTCGATCTCCTTGGGAGAGGGCAGGCCATGGCCGGGAGGGTCGGTGGCGTGGGGCTGCTGGCGAAGATCGTGCCGGGGCTGGGCGGCAGGCTTGGGCATGACGGAATCCATACGGCTCAGTCGCCCTCCGGGGCCAGGGCGAGGGCCTTGAGCTTCTTGTGCAGATGGCTGCGCTCAAGACCGATCTGGTCGGCGGTCTGGGAGATGTTGCCGCCATTGGCCAGCAGGCGCTGGCGCAGGAAGTGTCGCTCGAACTGGCGGCGGGCCTCCCGGAATTCCAGGGGCCAGGCCGGCGCCGGCTCGGGGCTGGTCGCACCGGCTCCGCCCTGCTGGCCCGCCGGCCGCAGGAAGGCCTGCACCAGATCGTCCCTGATGAGCGGCTCCGGGCACATGATGGCCAGCCGCTCAACAAGATTGCGCAGCTCCCGGACGTTCCCTGGCCAGCTGTGGGCCCGCAGCACCTCCAGGGCAGCCGGGGTCAGCGTCTTTTTGCCCAGCCCTTTGGTGGCGCAGTCGTCCAGGAACAGGGCCGCCAGCACTGGCAGATCGCTGGCGCGCTCCCTGAGCGGCGGCACAAAGATCGGCACCACGTTGAGGCGCCAGAAGAGATCCTCCCGGAAGGTGCCGGCAGCGATCTCCTCTTCCAGGTTCTTGTTGGTGGCCGCCAGAACCCGCACATCCACCCGCCGGGTGCGGTTGCCGCCCACCCGCTCGAACTTCTGCTCCTGGAGGATACGCAGGATCTTGGCCTGGGTCTTGAGGCTCATGTCGCCGATCTCGTCCAGAAACAGGCTGCCGCCATCCGCCTGGTCGAAGCGGCCTTCCTTGGTCGCGGTGGCGCCGGTGAAGGCGCCGCGCTCATGGCCGAAGAGCTCGGACTCGATGAGCTCTTCCGGGATGGCGGCGCAGTTCACCTCCACCATCAACCGGTCCCGGCGGCGGCTCTGGCGGTGGATGGCCTGGGCCACCAGTTCCTTGCCGGTGCCATGCTCGCCCCGGATGAGCACCCAGGCGTCGGTGGGCGCCACCCGCTCGATCTCGGCCCGCAGCCGGATCATGGCCGGGCTGTCGCCGGTCAGCCGGGGACGATGCTCCTCCCGCTGGCGGTAGATGGTGTTGTCCGCCTCCAGCCGGGCCAGGCGCAAGGCATTGCTGATGGCGACCACGATCTTGTCATAGGAAGGCGGCTTTTCGATGAAGTCGTAGGCCCCCATCCGGGTGGCCTTGACCGCGGTCTCGATGGTGCCGTGGCCCGAGATCATGATCACCGGCAGGGTCGGATCGCTCTCCTTGATGGTCTTGAGCACCGCCAGGCCGTCAAGGCCCGGCATCCAGATGTCCAGGAGCACCAGATCCGGCCGGCTCTCCTCGAGGCGGCTCAGGCACTCCTGGCCATCCGTGGCCTCCAGAGCCAGGAAGCCCTCGTCCGCCAGGATACCGGCGATGGACTCCCGGATGCGGGCCTCGTCGTCGACGATCAGGATGCGCGGCTTGTCCGTGGGGCCAAGGGGATTCATGGGACCAATGGGACGGATGGGACGGATGGGAAAAGGGCTCTCTGGCGAAGCATCTTCATGCCAGGGGCAGGTCCACCACGAACACGGCTCCCCCCCCGGGGTTGTCCCGCACCCGCATGTAGCCGCCGTGGCCCGCCACCACCGAGCTGGCGATGGCCAGGCCCAGGCCGGTGCCGCCCTTCTTGGTGGAAAAGTACGGCTCGAAGACCCGCGGCTTGTCCTCGTCCGGAACCCCGGGGCCGTTGTCCGCCACCTCCAAGATAACCCGTTTGTGGTCTCTGTCCAGGGCGAGGGACACCTTGAGGCGGCCGCCGGCGGCCAGCGCCGCCACACCGTTGTCCAGGAGGTTGACCACCACCTGCTGGAGCTGTTTGCGGTCGAAGGAGAATTCCGGGATGACGTCCTCCTCCTCGAAGACGAACACCATCTCCCGGTGGGCCTCCTGATAGAGGGCCATGGTCTCCCGCACCATGTCCTGGATGCGGCCCGGGGCCAGCTGCACCGCCGGCAGGCGGGCAAAGCTCGAAAACTCGCCCACCAGGCGCCTAAGCTCCTCCACTTGGCTGATGATGGTACGGGTGCACAGATCAAAGACCTCGGCGTTCTCGCCCAGGACATGGAGGTAGCGCTTGCGCAGCCGCTGTGCCGACAGGCCGATGGGAGTGAGGGGGTTTTTCACCTCGTGGGCGATGCGCCGGGCCACCTCCCGCCAGGCGGCGACCCGCTGTGCCTTCTCCAGCTCGGTCAGGTTCTCAAAGACCAGCACATGGCCCTGGCGATTGCCGGCCTCATCCTCCAGGCGGGTGAGGCTGGCCACGAGCGAGTGGGGCTGGCGGCGGATGGCCAGGCGCAACGGGCGCTGGATGGTGGGCCGGTCGCTTCCGGCCAGCTCGGCCATGAGATCCTCCAGCACGGTCCGGTAGGCGGCAGGGAGAATGGCCTGGTACGGCTGGGCCACGACGCTGGCGGCCGGGATCCGGAACAGCTCCTCGGCAAAACGGTTGAAGGAGGTGATGATGCCGCTCGCGTCAAAAGAGACCACGCCGGCAGCCACGTTCTGGAGGATGATCTCGGTGTGGCGGCGGCGGTTGTCCAGCTCGATGTTCTTGGCCAAGAGGGCCTGGTTGCTTTCCGCCAACTGCCGGTGACTGGCCTTGAGGTCCTGGGTCATGCGGTTGAAGGACTCCACCAGAACCCCCATCTCATCGCTGGACTCCGGCGCCAGGACGAAGTCCAGATCCCCCTCCGCCACCCGGCGGGTGGCAAAGGCCAGCCCTTTGATGGGGCCGGTGAGGCCTCGGGCCACGTAGAAGCCGAACCAGATGGCGGAAAAGACGATGAGCAGGGTGACAATGAGCAGGAGGACCAAGAGGCTGGTCTTGAGAGGCCCCTTGAGCAGTATGAGCTGGCGGTAGCCCCCCAGGCCCTGGGAAACGGCCTCCATCTGCCGCAGCCGCTGGGCCGGGATGAGCTTGGCGCTGGCCAGCAGGCCCCCTGGCGTCATGGTCAGGCCCCGGACGACATCGCCGGCCGGCAGGGACTGGACAATGCTGAGACCGGCTTCCCCGGCCAGGGCGCGGCGGACCAGGGGCGCCGGCAGCTCGGGCAGGGCGGCGGCCGCCAGGGCGCTGCTGCCGGCCCGGATGCTGCCGGCCGGGGTGACGAGCTCCAGCCCGGCCAGGCCCAGCTCGGCGGCCAGGCCGGCCAGCTGCTGCTGGGCGCCGGCGGCATCGGCAGCCAGGCCTGCCGCCGCCAAACGAGCCGCCACGATCTGGCTGGCCCGCAGGCTGTCCTGGCGCACCTCCTGGTACAGGCTGCGGCTCAAGGCCAGGGACTCCTCCAGGGATTCCTCGACACGGCTGTTGAACCAGTAATCCATGCTGGTGGAAACGAACTGCAGGGCGACCGCGAACAGGAGGCCGGTGGGGATGAGGGACAAGGAGACGAAGGAAATGACCAGCTTGGTGCGCAGCGACGAGCCCAGGAGCCGCTGCCGCCGCTCGAAGGCCAGGTGCACCAGGTTCCGCAGAACCAGGAACACCATGAGCAGGAGCAGGATGACGTTGAGGTTGATGAGGGTGAAGACCAGGACATTGCCGCTCACCGGCAGAGGCACTGGCCCCAAGGAGATGAGCCGCGTCTCCAGAAAGGTGAAGAGACTGACCAGGGCCAGGCAGCCGGCGATGACCAGCCACAGCCGCCGGCGCTTCCTGGTCGGGTCGGCAGCTGGTCGATCCGGTCCGGAGGCGGGGGCTGGCAGGGTTGACGGCGGCGGGCCGGAGGTCATGGGGGGTGGCTCCTGGGGCGGTCAGTACCGGAATTCCACCGCGTGCCAGTCGCTCTCCTGGTCCCAGAAGGACAGGAAGGGCACGAGATCCAGGAGCTTCACGGCCGGGCCCTTTCTGGTCAGCTTCACCTTGGCCGCCAGCCGGTAGCGGCCCTCCGGCACCAGGACGGAAAGGGGGGCCATCCGGAAGCCGGCCAGCGCGGCCATCCGGGCCTTGGCGTCCCGCCAGGCCTTGATGGTCACCACCGCCCGGTCGCCCTCCTCCTCGGTGATCCGGTATTCGTCCCGGAGGGAGTCGTAGGTCAGGATGCGCTCCAGGGAATGCTCCACCAGGGTGCGGTCAGGCCAGGCCGGCCGTACCTCCGAAAGCTCCAGGAAGAAGGTGAAGGTCAGCGGCATGCCGCTGTGGAGGCATTCCACGACCTCCGGCGGAAAGCCGTCCGCCACGGAGAGATACACCAGAAGCTCGGTCTGGGAGTTGGTGACGATGACCTCGGTGATGGCCGGCGGCTCGGCAGCCGGCGCCGGCTGGGCAGGCAGCAGCCCGGCGAAAAGGGCGGCCAGCACCAGCGCCAGGGAGCGCCAGGGCACCGGCGAGCGGCCAGGGAGGGTAAAGCCGGCAGGGCGCGAAGGCAATGGCGAGGCTCCGGCTGGCATGCACACAGAGAGAGGGCATTGGTCGGGCAGGCTGCAAGACAGGAGGCGGCCCGGGACTGGCCCCCTACACTACGAGGCTGCCACCCCTTCGTCAAGGGGGATCGGCTGCCGGGGGCGCGGTTGGCCAGTCCTTTGCTTTTGACAGGCAACCTCGGTCCTGTCTATGATCTCCAGGAGTTGGGAAACGCTGCCGCCGTTTTTGTCCACGCCGAGATCTTCATGAGCCTGCCCCGCTTCTCCGTCAGCCTCCATGTCATCATCCCCCTGATCTTTGCCGGTCTGTCGCTCCTGTCGGTCATCGGTGCGTATCATCTCACCGGCTATACCCTGCGCCAGGGTGGAGCAGCGGGCCTGGCCATCTCCCTGTGGGCCGGGTGCATGGCCCTGGCCAGCAGCGGCTGTGGCCTGGTGGTGGCCCGTCTCCTCCTGCGGCCGATGGAGCGCTTCATGGCGACCGCCAAGAGCCTGCCCGTTCTGGCCGCCGCAGCGCCGCCCGTCAGCCGGCCGGAGCCCGGGGACGAGATCCAGCATCTGACGCGCTTTTTCGAACAGGTCACCGACGTGCTGTCCACGGTGGAGGCCAAGAGCCTCTTCCCGGAGGTGATCGTGGAAAGCCGAGCCATGCGGGGCCTGCTCTCCCATGTCATGAAGGTGGCGCCCACCGATTCCACCGTGCTCATCCTGGGGGAGAGCGGCACCGGCAAGGAGCTGGTGGCGGCCAGCATCTACCAGCACAGCCGCCGCCTGGGCAAGCCCTTTGTCACGATCAACTGCGTGGCCATTCCCGAGGAGCTTCTGGAGAGCGAGCTGTTCGGCCATGAGAAGGGGGCGTTCACCGGCGCCACCAGCCGCAAGATCGGCAAGTTCGAGGCGGCCAACGGCGGCACCATCTTTCTCGACGAGATCGGCGACATGCCTTTGTCCCTGCAGGCCAAGCTCCTGCGGGTCCTGCAGGAGCGGGAGCTGGAAAGGGTGGGGGGGACCCGTCCGATCCGGCTTGATGTGCGCTTCATTGCCGCCACCAACAAGAATCTCCTGCAGATGGTCGAAAAGGGCCGCTTCCGGGAGGACCTCTATCACCGGCTGAACGTCTTCGTGCTCCAGGTGCCGCCGTTGCGGGAACGGCGCCGGGATGACATCCCGATCCTGGTGGAGCATTTCCTGGCCCAGGCGCCCCGGCCGGCCCGCCTCGACGATGGGGCCTTGCAGGCCCTGGTCAACTACAGCTGGCCGGGCAATGTGCGGGAGCTTAAGAACACCGTCGAGCGGGCGTCCCTGATCTGCGAGGAGGGGCTCATCACGTTGGCCCACCTGCCGCCGGCCATGGTGCAGGCAGCGCCGGCGCCGGCGGCGGCCGGCGAGGCCGATCCGGGGGCCTCCCTGGATGCCCGCCTGGGGGCGCTGGAGAAGGGGATGATCATCGAGGCCCTGAAGCGGACCGGCGGGGTGCAGGTGCGGGCCGCGGCGCTCCTGGGTATCAACCAGCGCAGCCTGTGGCACCGGGTGAAGAAGTACGGCATCGACGTGGCGGCCCTGAAATAGCGGGCACCGCCAGCCGGCGAGCTACGGGGAGCGGGTCCAGCGGGCGGGGGCCTGGGCGGTGGAGGCCTGGCGGTTGAAGGTCCTGGCTGGGCCGCCCTCGAAGGAGACGTCGTTGCCGGTCCAGGTGTAATGGTCGCCCAGCGCCGTGGTCATGCGCGCCTGCAGCACCGAATCGTCCCAGGTCGCGGTGTCGGTCAGCTTGTAGCTGCTCCAGGTCAGGTTCTCCCGGGAGTTGAGCTGGGCCACCGCCTCGTCCAGGGCCCGGAGCTTGGCCTCCTCGGTGAGGTCCAGGTACTTGGGCACCGCCACCGCGGCCAGGAGGGCCAGGAGGACGAGCACGGCGACGATCTCCAGCAGGGTGAAGCCGGCGGCGCCGGTGGCCGGCCGGCCCCCGGGGCTGCTCCGAGCGCGATCCTCCTGCCTCGCACACCGCTGCCGCATGGCTGCCGGTCGCCTCGGCCAGGCCCCCCTGGCAGCCGTCCTGCCGGCACCGCCGGCGGACGTCGCTGCCAGGGGCAGGGGGTTGGATGCCGTCACGTCACTGGGCGCGGGTCCAGTTGCCCGGCGTGGTCTCGGTGGAGGCGGTGCGGGTGAAGGCCTTGGCGGTGCCGCTCTGGAAGGAGACATTGTTCCCGGACCAGGCGTATTCCGATCCCAGGTCGGTGTCCATGTACGTGCCCAGGAGGGTGGCGTCGGCCCAGGTCGCCGGCGAGGTCAGCTTGTACCGGCCCCAGGCCAGGTTTTCCCGGGAGTTCAGCTCCGAGATCCCGGCGTCCAGGGCCTTGACCTTGGCCTCGTTGGACATGTCGATGTACTTGGGCACGGCCACGGCAGCCAGGATGCCCAGAAGGATGAGCACGGCGATGATCTCGATGAGGGTGAAGCCCTGTTGGCTCACCAGGATGGGGGTGGTGCGGGCGGCTTTGTCCTTTGGCATGATCGGGTCTCCTGCGTGCTAGAGGTTCGGTGCTGCACAACGGCCTGTGCCTGGATCCTTAAGCAACAGATGTGCCAGAGCCAGGCAACCAGGCGCCCAGAGGCCCGAGGGGAGCCATCCGGCCGGCGGCGCGGCGCCGGCCGGATGGAGGGCGCTGTGAAACGACTTCTCTGGTCTCCAAAATTTGGAGAACGGGCTTCAGGGCGTGAAGGGTGAGGGGTGGAAGTGGACAATTATGGGAACCCGTTTCACGGGTCCCCTGGTCAGGGCTGGGGGGATGAGCCGGCGAGGGCCGCCGCCAAACGGTCGCTGCGGCCGGCGGCCAGAGGGGCGTTGGCGGTCTCGATCTCCCGGCTGGCGGCCAGGATCTCCGTTCGGGGCAGACGGGCGGCAAGATCCGCCAGCAGGGCCTGGGCCTGCGGCTGATCCCCGGCCAGAAGCGCCAGGTCGATGAGGGCCAGGCGGGCGGGCAGGGCATCGGGATCGGCGGCCAGCACCGCCTGCAGGCTGGTCCGGGCGGCCGGCAGGAGACCGGCCAGCCCCTGGACCTCGCCGAGGAGATAGCCCAGAGCCGGCTCCTGGGGCCAGCGGGCCACAGCGGCCTCCAGCTCCCGGACCGCCTCCAGGGCACGGCCCTGGGTCACCAGGATCTGGGCCAGCAGCCGGGTGCTCTCCGGGCTGGGGTCCAGGTCCCGGGCCTGGCGGGCCCGGGCCTCGGCTGCCGCCAGCTCCCCTTCCTGCCAGAGGCGGCGGGCCAGGGCCAGGGCCGCGGGCAGGAAGCCGGGCTGCGCTGCCAGGGCTTTCTCCAGGGAGATCCTGGCGGCTGGCCAATCGCCGAGCCGGTCCTGGGTCGCAGCCAGGGCGAGGAGGATCCGGTGCTCCTGGCGGCGGGCCACGTCTTCGCGCGCCGCCAGGGCACTTTCGATCATGACCCGGGCCTCCTGGGGCCGGCCGGCCTCCAGATAGGCCAGGCCCAGATTCTGCCGGGGCCGGCGCAGGCCCGGTGCCTTGGCCACATTGTCCTCCCACAGGCTGATCTCGCTGGCAAAGACCTGGTTGCGGCCCCGGGTGACCGCCGCCTCCCAGGCCACGAGACCAGCCGCGGCCAGGGCTGCCAGCACCGCCGGCCCGGCCCGTTGGCCCAGCCGGCTTCCCAGCCAGGCGATGCCCATGGCCGGCAGGGCAAAAAGCGGCATGGCCGGCAGGTAGTTGCGGTGCTCGAAGGCCAGCTCCAGGGGCAGGACGCTGCCCTCGATGGCGTGGTTGGCCAGGAAGAAGAGGCCGGCAAAGGCCGGCAGGGGCGCGCGGCGGTGCCCGGCCAGCGACAGCACGAGCACGGCGGTCAGGGCCAGAAGGGCGGCGGCGGTGGTCCAGGGTGTGAAGAGACCGGTGGAGACCGGCAGGTCGTGGAGGAGCATCAGCCGGGAGGGCGCCGGCCAGGCCAGGAGCGACAGGTAGCGGCCCAGGACCCGCGGCTCGGTGATCAGCCTTTGCTCCAGGGTGAAGGGCCGCAGGTCAAAGGCGGCCAGGAGTCGCTCCGGCCCGTGCCAGGCCAGGGCCGCCCCCATGGTCGCGAGGCCCAGCCCGGCCAGAAGCGCCGGCCAGATCCGGCCCGCCGGCCGCGGCCCCAGCAGCCATTCGGTCAAGAGGATATTCACCGGCAGCAGGAGACCGTTCTCCTTGCTGCCCATGGACACGAGGCCGAAGAGGCCAGTCAGGGCATACCAGGGCCAGCCGCGGCCCTGGCGGGCCCGGCGGCCGGCCAGGAAAGCGGCCAGGGCCAGGATCTGGAAGGCCCCGGCCTGCACGGCCATCCTCTGCACGATGTAGGTGACTGCCGGCACGTGCACCGGATGGATCGCCCACCACAGCGCCGCCGCCAGGGCGATCGCCCGGCCCTGTCCTGCCAGCCGGCCGCCCACCCGGGGCTCGTCCAGGGCCTGGGCCAGGAAGAGAAACAGACCGCAAGCCGCCACAAGGTGCAGGCCCAGATTGACCAGATGGTAGCCGGCCACCGCCGTCCCACCCCAGGACCAGCTCACCGCCAGAGTCAGGAAAGAAAAGGGACGCAGCAGGCCGCTGGCGGGCGGGCCGGCCATGGCGCGGGCCAGGCTGGCCCAGCGCCAGTCGGTGAGGCGCAGGTTGGGGTTGTCGAGGATGTTGGCGCGGTCGTCCAGATGCCAGCCGGCATCCAGGCTGTTGCCGTAGACGGCCACCACGGCCACCGCCAGCAGGAGGCCGGGGGCCCACCGGCCCAGAGGGGAGCTGCCCGGCGCGGGAAGAGACGCCATCCGTTACATCGGCACCAGGGCGGTGATCTCCGGCCACATCTTGGAGAGCTCTTCGTGGACGGCCTGGATGAAATCGTCGGCCACCACGTCGGCAAAGGGGCGATGCTCCTCCCGCAACAAGGCCCAGGCCGGCGACTCCACCAGGGGCATCCGGGGCAGGCCGCTGCCCACCGTCATTCCCCGGGCCATGGCAAAGGCCTTGCCCAGATGCACCAGGGCCACCAGGAGGACGTTGTCCTTCAGGCCATCCGGCCGGTGGTGGAAGGTCATGACATCCACATAGGCCTGGGGCAGGCCCAGGCAGTCCCCCAGCCAGCGGCCGGCGGTCTCGTGGTCCACCCCGGCGTAGTCTCGCTCCAGGTGCAGCATCTCGTCCACAGTGGTCCCCGCCGGCTGGGCCAGGAGGTGGGGGTAGAGCCCGGGCTCCAGGGCGTCCACGGCCAGCATGCCCAGGTCGTGGAGGATGCCGGCCAGGGCGACGTCTTCCGGCAGGTTGATGCGCAGGATGTCCTTGAGGATCTGGGCGATGCGGGCGGTGACCACGCTGTGCTGCCAGAAGGCATCCGCCAGGGCCGAGCTGCCGAAGGCCGGCCGGGTCGGCCGGCTCTGGATGGACTCCAGCACCACCTTGCTGATGTCCTTGATCCCCACCGTGATCATGGCGTGGGGCAGGGACAGGATATGAGCGGAGCGGCGGTAGAAGGGAGAGTTGGCCAGCTGCAGCACCCGGGCGGCAATCCAGGGGTCGAGGCTGAAGAGCTCGGCCAGCCGGCGGGTGTTGTCGGCATCGCCGGACAGGTAGGGGGTCAGGGTGTCGGCCACCACCGGGTTGATGGGCAGCGCCAAGTTGGACTGCACCCGGCGGCGGCAGCCGGCCCGGAAGCTCCACTCCTTTTTCGGCGGCAGCTCCGGGATGGTGGCCGTGGTGTCGATCTGGGCCAGGGTGCCCTCCCCGGGCGGGGTCGCCAGAGGCTCGGCTATCTCCTCTTCCGGCTCCGGGGGCAGGCGCCGGTGCGGCACCTCCCGGGGCGCGGTCTGCTGGCGGACCATCTGGGCGTTGGCCAGGATCAGCCGCGCCACCAGGATCTCGCAGAAGCGCTTGTAGAACTTGAGCTGCAGAAAGACGGAGGACTTGCTGATGATGTCCGGCTCCACCCGCAGGATGTAGGAATCGGAGGTGGCGACCACCGCCGCGGTACGCCTGGTCTCGCCGACCAGGGCCATCTCCCCGAAGCAGTCGCCGGTGGACAGGCTGGTCAGCTCAATGGACTCCTGGCTACCTTCCAGGCCTTTGCACACCGAGACCGTGCCCCGGACCAGGATGTAGAAGACCCGCTCCACGGTGTTCTCCCGAATGATCACCGTGTCCTTGGGCACCTTGAGCCAGCGGCTGACGACCAGGAACTGCTTGAGCTCCGAGTCGTCGAAGTTGTGGAAGAACTGGATCCGCTTGAGGAAGCTGATCTGCTGCTCGATATCCACATCCTTGCCTTTCGTCTGGGTCATGGTGTGGTCCGCCTGGGGTGAAAATGGTCGTTGTTTCCGTGGAGTTGAACACAGGATACTGAAAGGGCACCCCCAGCGTCAATGCCAAGCCCCCGGCCGGTGCCGCGGCTCGGGCCTTTGACCCTGGCCCCTTTCGGCGGTACGGTTAGGCATCGGCCGGCGGAAGAGGCCGGCATGAGCCGGGCCGCCGCGGGTCGCCGTCCGGCGCTGGCAACGGACCGACCGGGAGGAGGGGCATGGTGGAGGAACAGCTGGCAGCCTGGGCGCATGGCCTGGTGGCGCCTCTTGGCCGGCTGCTGATCTCGGTGGCCGCCGGCCTCCTGGTGGCCAACGTCATCGAGGCGGCCAACTGGACCCACGGCGTGGCCCGGCTCGCCACCCCCTTCATCCGCTTCGGCCGCCTGTCGGAAACCACCGGTGCCAGCTTCTCCCTGGCCTTCTTCTCCAGCATCGCCGCCAACAGCCTCCTGGCCGAGGCCCATGACCAGGGCCGCCTGAGCCGCCGGGAGCTGGTCCTGGCCAACCTGCTCAACAGCCTGCCCACCTATTTTCTCCACCTGCCGACCCTGTTCTTCGTGGCCTTGCCTCTCCTGGGCCGTACCGCCTTCATCTATGTGGGGCTCACCTTGCTGGCCGCAGGCCTGCGCACCGCCGGTGTCGTCCTGGCCGGCCGCCTGCTGCTGCCCGCCGGACCGGATCTGTGCCTGGCCTGCCAGCTGGCGGGCGAGCCGTCCCGGAGCTGGCGGGAGATCGGCCGCCGGAGCTGGCAGCGCTTCCGGCAGCGCATCGGCCGGGTGCTGGTCTGGACGATCCCCATCTACTCGGCCTTCTTTGCCCTGCAGCGCCTGGGCTTCTTTGCCTGGCTGGAAGGGCAGATGGGCCGGGCGGTGAGCGGGTCGAGCTTCCTGCAGCCGGAGGCGGTCGGCATCGTCATCTTCCATCTGGCGGCCGAGATCGGTGCCAGCCTGGCGGCGGCCGGCGCGCTTTTGCAGGGCGCGGCCCTGCCCGAGCGGCAGGTGGTGCTGGCCCTCCTGGTGGGCAACATCCTGTCCTCCCCCATGCGGGCCTTGCGGCACCAGCTGCCGTACTACTCCGGGATCTTTTCGCCGGCCCTGGCCGGCCGGCTGGTGCTCTATGGCCAGGTCTTCCGGGCCGCCAGCATCGTGCTGGTTGCCCTGGGCTATGGCCTGGTCACGACCTGAGGCCAAGGAGACCTCGTATGGAAACGCTCACCGTGGTGCTCATCGGGATGCTGGCTTTCTTCTTTGCCGGCCGCTGGCTGTGGCGGGTGGTGCGGGGGCGGGAGCGGGGCTGCGCCTGCAGCCAGGGCGCCTGCGAGCAGCGCCCGTCCGGCTGCTGCCCCTCCCGGCAGGACCGGAGCGGGTGAGGGGGCCGGGAGTCCTCAGCTTGGCCAGAGGGTCCGCACCGGATACTGGGTGATGAGAGGGTCCGGGGTCAGGAGGATCAGGGAGTGCTCGATGGCCTGGCAGATGAGGATCCGGTCAAAAGGATCCTTGTGCAGCAGCGGCAGCTTGGGGAGATGCCAGGTGGCCTCTTCGACCAGGGCCAGCGGCTCGATTTCATGCTGGTGCCGCTGTCTGGGCAGGAATCGTCCGGGCTCCTCGGGCAGGGCAAGCCTCCCCATGGACCACTTGACCACGATCTCCCAACAGGAGGCGACGCTCAGATAGACCTCGTTCTCCGGGTCCGCAAAGACCTCCCGAGCTGGGCCGGAAAGCTCCGGGCTGTCGGCGATGAGCCACAGGAAGGTGCACGTATCCAGCAGGATGTTCACGGGCCCTCACCAAGAAAGGCGTCGGTGAGATCCTCGGGAAGCGGCTCGAAGAAGGCCTTGTCGACGGTGAAATCCGGGAACTCCTGCCGCGCGAGTCCGATGGGCCGCCTCTTCCGGAGCTTCTTGCGAAGCGGGCGAATCTCGGCGATGGGCTGGTTGCGCTTGCAGAGAATGACTGTCTCGCCGCTGCTGACCCTGGCCAGACAGGCAGAGAGGGTGGCCTTGGCCTCGTGGATATTGAGGGTGATCATGCCTCGATTCTAGGTCAGGAACATGGTCCGGTCAAGGACCAGATTCCGGCCACCTGCTGGTCCTGCAAGTCTCATGGGGCCAAGCCCTTGACAGGTGAACAAATGTTCACCATGATGGGGCCATGGATCTCACCCCCCGGCAGCAGAGTGTTCTGACCTTCATCCGGCGTCATCAGGAGGAGACCGGCATCGCCCCCTCGGTGCGGGAGATCGCCGAGCATTTCGGCCTGCGGGGCCTGGCCGGCGTGCACCGCATCCTCCAGGCCCTGGTGGCCAAGGGGCATCTGGCCAGCCAGGCCGGCAAGAAGCGCTCCTGGCGGCTGATGGCCGGTCCGGCCCGGCCGGCGATTCCGCTTCTGGGCCGCATCGCCGCCGGCCCTCCCCGGGAGGCCCTGGAGGACCGCGACGAGGGCCTGCCGGTGGATCCCCGCCTCTTCGGCTGCCAGGACTGCTTCGCCCTGCGGGTCCAGGGCGACTCCATGATCGGCGTCCATATCGCCGACGGTGACCTGGCGATCCTCCGGCCCCAGGAAGATGCCGCCGACGGCGAGATCGTGGCGGTGCTCATCGACGATCTTCTCACCGAGGCCACCCTCAAGTTTTTCCGCCGCCAGGGCGAGACCATCCGCCTCCAGGCCGCCAACCCCCTCTACCCCGACCTGATCTTCACGGCCGAGGCGCAGGAGAAGGTCCGGATCCTCGGCCGGCTGGTAGGCCTCATCCGGCACTCCTGAGCGGCCCCGTAGCGCGGGGAGGGGCCGCTGCCCATGGATCCTTTCGTCCACCTGGAGGTCCAGAGCGCTTTTTCCTTCCTCTGGGGGACCTTCACTCCGGAGGCCCTGGTGGCGGCAGCTCAGGCTTTGGGGCAGCCGGCGGTGGCCCTCACCGACCTCCTGGGCCTGCCCGGCGCGGTCCGTTTCTGCCGGGCCGCCGAGGGGGCCGGCATCCAGCCCATCGTCGGCAGCCGCCTGCCCCTGGCCGACGGCTCCTGGATCACCCTCTTGGCCCGGAACCGGGCCGGCTTTGGCCAGCTCTGCCGCCTCGTCTCCGCGGCCCACAGCCAGGAGCGGCGGATCGTCCCCCTGGATCCCCTCCTTCTGGCCGAGGGCCGGGACCTCATCGGCCTGGTGGGGGGCTGGCCCTCCCCCTGGCGGCGGCAGCTCTTGGCCGGGGGCTGGCACCCGGTCCGGGCCGCCCTTGTGCGGCTGCGCCGGCTGTTCGACCAGGATCTGCAGCTCTTCCTGGCCCTGGAGGATCATGGCCTGCCCGAGGACGGCTTTCTTGGGCAGGTCTTTCTGGAGCTGGCCCGGGACCTGGATCTGCCGGTGGTGGCCACCAACAGCGTCGCCTTTCTCACCCCGGCCGACCTTTCCCTGCACCTGACCCTGGTGGCAGTCCAGGAGCGGTACCACCACCGGGCCGTGACGCCGCTGCCCAATGACCGCTTCTTCCTGCGCTCCGGCGCTGCCATGGCCGAGGCGGTGCCGGTGCCGGCGGCCCTCGCCAATACCCGGCTGGTGGCCGAGCGCTGCCAGGAGCCGGTTCTGCCTCTGGGCCGCCGCCATCCACCTTCATATCCCGCCAGGGACGGGAGCGCCCGCCCCGGTGATACGATCCTGGCCCGGCAGGGCCTTGTCGCCCTGGCCCGCTGCCAGCGGCCGGTGTCCCCCGTCTATCTGCGGCAGCTGGCCCACGAGCTGGCCCAGGTCAGCGGCCGGGGCCTGGCGGATTTCTTTCTTCTGGTGCAGGAGGTGGTGGCCTTTGCCCGGAAGGCCGGGATCAGGAGCAGCATCCGGGGCTCGGCCGCCGGCTCCCTCCTGGTGCATCTCCTTTTGGGCGGCCCGGATCCCATCCGCCACGGCCTTCTTTTCGAGCGCTTCATGAACGAGGGCCGGCCGGATCTGCCGGACATCGACATCGATTTCGATTCCGAGCGGCGGGACGAGGTGCTCTCCTGGGTCATGGCCCGCCTGCCGGGCCAGGCGGCGATGGTGGCCACCATCCACTGCCTGCGACCCCGGAGCGCCGTGCGCCTGGTGGCCCGGGCCCTGGGCTACCCTTTGGCCGCCATCGGCCGGCTGGCCGACTGCCTGCCCTGGTCCCTCCGGGGCTACGATCTCGTCGCCGCCCTGGAGGCCCTGCCCGAGCTGCGCCGGGCGCCCATCCGCCAGGAGCCCCGCCTTTTGGCGCTGGCCAGCCGCCTGTGCGGTCTGCCCTTCCAGAGCTCGGTGCATCTGGGCGGCGTGATTCTGGCCCCCGGCGCGATCACCGACTGGACGCCCCTTACCACCTCGGCCAAGGGCCTGCCGGTGAGCCAGCTGGACAAGGACGACGTGGAGGCCCTGGGCCTGATGAAGCTGGATCTTTTAGGCCTGCGCATGCACTCGGCCCTGGGCCGGGCTGCGGCCATCCTCCGGCAGCACGGGATCCCGGTCGATCTCGGCCGCCTGCCGTTGGACGATGCCGCCACCTACGAGCTGTTGCAGAGCACCGACACCCTGGGCATCTTCCAGCTGGAGTCGCCGGGCCAGCGCCATCTCATCGGCCGGTTGCAGCCCTCCTCCTTCACCGACCTGGTGGCCGAGATCTCCCTTTTCCGGCCCGGCCCGGTGGAGGGCAACATGGTGCAGCACTATGTGGCCCGGCGCCATGGCCAGGAGCCGGCCGACGTCTTCCATCCGGTTCTGGCGGAGGTCCTGGCCGAGACCTGCGGGGTCATCGTCTTCCAGGAGCAGGTGCTCCGGGTCGTCCACCTCTTTGCCGGCTTTTCTTACGCCGAGGCCGATGCCTTCCGCCGGGCCATGAACCGGAAAGGGAGCAGCGCCGAGATGGCGAGCCTGGAAGCCCGCTTCCTGGCGGGTGCCCAGGCCCAGGGCCATCCCCTGTCCCTGGCCCGGGAGGTCTTCGCCCAGGTGGCAGCCTTTGCCGCCTACGGCTTCTGCAAGGCACATGCCGTGGCCTTTGCCGAGATCACCTACCAGAGCGCCTGGCTCAAGGCCCACCACCCCCAGGCCCTCTACCTCGGCCTCCTGGGTGCCGGTCAGGTGGGGTCGTATCCACCCTCTGTCCTTCTCAACGAGGCTCGCCGCCGGGGGATCCCCATCCTGCCGCCCCATGTCAACGAAAGCGGCCTGGAGTATGCCCCCGAAGGGCCGGGCATCCGCCTGCCCCTCACCGTGATCCGCGGCGTCGGCCCGGCCATTGCCCAGCGGCTGCTGGCCAACCGGGAGACCGGCGGCCCTTTTGGCAACCTGGAGGATTTGCAGCAGCGCCTTGCCCTGCCGGCCCGGCTGCTGGCCACCCTGGCCCGGGCCGGCGCCCTGGCCGGCCTGCAGAAGGAAGCACGGTCGCCGGTCGCTCCCCGCAGCCTGGGGACAGCCGGGCCGCGACCTCTGGCCGCGGCCGGTGGCGGGGAGGGGTGGCGATGAAGGATGCGGCGGCCTGGGAAGAGGAGCTGGCCGTTCTGGCCCAGGAAGAGAGCAGCCTGGAGGTGTTTTGCCGCTGCCATCCTCTGGCGGTGCTCCGGCCCGTCCTGGCGGCCAGCGGGGTGCAGACCGCGGCCAGCCTCCGCCAGACCCCGGCCGGCCGTCTGGTGCGGGTGGCGGGCCTCATGCTCATGGTCCACACCCCGCCCACCCGCTCCGGCCGGCGGGTGATGTTCGTCACCCTGGAGGACGAGACCGGTCTCGTTGACCTGGTGGCCTTTGCCGAGGCCCAGGCCCGCTGGGCCCGGCTGCTCCTCATGAGCCGGGTGGTGACCGTGGAAGGCCGCCTGGGGCGGGAGGGCCGGGACGGCCTTTCCCTGTCTGTGCAGGTGGCTCGGCTCCTGCCCCAGTGGTGCGGGCCCTTGGCAGTGGTCGCCCGCCGCTGCCGTTACCGCCTGGCCGCCCGTCGCTGGCAGACCCGGGCGGGGTGAGGTGACTGGAGCGGGAGGCAGCGGGGTGGGGCTGGAAATTCACATCCTCTGGAAGAGATGGGCGTAGGCCCGGCTCACCGGCAGGGTTTCCGGCCGGGAGCGCAAGGAGATCTCCAGGCCGCCGGTGAAGGTGCGGCGGGCGCGCAGGATCTCGCCGGCGGCGACGATGATGCTGCGGTGGATGCGCCAGAAGCGCTCGGGGTCCAGCTCCGCTTCCAGCTGGCGCAAGGGGGTGCGGATGAGATGCTCCTGGTTGTCCCGGGTGGCGACCACGGTGTACTTGTCCTCGGCCCGGAAGAAGGCCACCTCGGCCACCGGCACCAGGCGGATCTCCTCGCCCTGGCCGGCCCGGATCCAGGACCGGCGGGGGGCGGCGGCTCCGGTGAGCAGCAGGGCCTGCAGCCGGCCGAGCAGGTCCGCGGCCGGCGGCTGCCAGCGCTCCTCGACCAGCCGCTCCCGGAGGCGGGCCACGGTGCGGGCCAGGCGCTCGGGGGAGACCGGCTTCAGGAGATAGTCGACGGCGTTCTCCTCGAAGGCGGCCACCGCGTACTGGTCAAAGGCGGTGACCAGGACGATCCGGGTGCCCGCCGGCGCCTCGGCTGCCACCGCCAGACCGGAGCGGCCGGGCATGCGGATGTCCAGGAAGGCCACCTCCGGCCGGTGCGCGGCGAGGAGTGCCGCCGCCTCGTCGCCGTCTCCGGCCTCGGCGACGATCTCCAGCTCTGGCATCAGCTCGCCCAGCTGCCGGCGCAACGACGCCCGCAGGGCCGGCTCGTCATCGGCGATCAGGGCCTTTGGTCTCATGCCCAAGGGATCTCCAGCACCGCCCGGACGCCGCAAGGCCGGTTCTCAAAGAGGCTGAGAGAGGCGGCATTACCGTGGAGGGCGGCCAGCCGCTCCCGTACATTGGCCAGGCCCACCCCGCTGCCCGGCAGCCCCTGGCCCATTCCGGCCCCGGTATCCGCCACCTCGATGATCAGCCGTGCTCCGCTCTCGCTCACCCGCACCAGCACCTCGCCGCCGGCCTTGGCCGGCTCGATGCCATGGCGGATGGCGTTCTCCACCAGGGGCTGGATGAGCAGAGGCGGCAGCGGCCGGCTGCGGAGTCCCGGCGGCGCCTCGATGGCCACCCGCAGCCGGTCCGGCAGCCGCTGCCGGAAGATGGCCAGAAAGCTGGCGACCAGATCCAGCTCCTGGCCCACCGTGCTGTCCGGGCTGCGGAGGGCCTGCATGGTCAGGCGCAGAAAGGTGACCAGCTCCTGGAGCAGGGCTCGGGCCTGGGAGGGATTCTCTTCCAGGAGGCTGTCCACGGTGGCCAGGGTATTGAACAGGAAATGGGGCTCGATCTGGGCCTGGAGGAGGACGAGGCGCATCTCGGCCAGGCCCTTCTCCCGGGCCAGGCGGCAAAGCCGCTCCTCCTGGGCCTGGGAGCGGGCGGCGGCCAGCCGCTTGCGGCTGATGAAGACGGTGCTGATCGCCGCTCCGAAGCCGACGCTGGCGCCGTAGATGGACCAGAAGCGGGCGGGCGGCTGCCAGAGGACCGCATCGAGGCCTGCCAGCCGGCTGCCAACGGCAAGACCCAGGCCGGTGGCCAAAGCCAGGGTCGCCGCCAGGGCTGCGAACTGGCCGAGGGGCGGCCAATGGCCCAGCCAGCGGGGCACCAGGCGCATGGCCGGATAGACCGACAGCCCCACCGCCTGGGCGATCAGCAGGCAGGAGCCGAGGCCGCTGCCCACGCCCAGGCCGTGCATGAAGAGAGCAATGAGGCTGTTGAGGCCGGCGACGATCCCCGCCTCCCTGGCCAGGAGGAGGCAGGCGCTGGCGCAGCTCATGATCCGAACACCTCCCGCATCCGGGTGAGAAGCCCCACATCCCCCCGCACCTGATACAGCCCTTGCAGGTAGGCCTCCTGGCCCGAGATCTCCCCCCGGCTGATGGACTGCCAGACGGCGAAGGGGGTCTCCACGGTCAGGGTCGGCTCCGGACCCGGTCCGGGGAAGAGCTGGCAGGCGCCATCGCCGATGGCCAGGGAGAACTGGCCAGCCGGCTGGTCGGTGAGAACGAAGCGCAGGGTGGCGGTGAGGTCCCGGGCCTGGTCCGGCCGGAAGCTGGCGGCCATGCCGGCGAAAAAGAGGCGCCGGTCCTCCTGGAGAAACGTCTCCAGAGGCGGCACGGGCCGGTTCTGCCGCCTCGCCTCGCCATGCTCCAGACAGGCCTCCCAGAACCGGTTGGCCACGCCCCGGAATCCGCCTGCGGTGGGGAAGAGGGGGGCCGCGATCCCCTCCTCGCTGGCCTGGCGGACAAAGCCCTGCCGGGCCACCTCCTGGCCGGCCTGGTAGAGAGCGTCCCAGACCTGCCTCTGGGCCGGCCCCAGGGAGGAGGCGAAGCGCAGCGATTCGGCGGCCGGTCGCAGGATCTCGCCCACGATCCGGGAGCCGCTGACCCGGGCCATGTGCCGGAACATGGCCAGAAGTGGCTGGAAGTGCTCTCTTTCCGGGAAGCCGCATACGGAGAAGACCAGCATCCGGCCCGGGCGCTCCCCCCGGCGCATGGGGTGGCGGGTGAGGCCACCCGGCCCTTCCACCAGGAACGGCTGGTACCGGGGCAGGCAGCGGTCGAGAAAGATCTTCATGGGACCAGGTACGCTGAAGATGTACAGGGGCTGGGCATAGATCACCAGGTCCGCGGCGTCCAGGCGGGGCAGGATCCCGGCCATGTCGTCCGTAAGAATGCAGGCGCCGGGGGTCTTGATCCAGCAGGAGAAGCAGCCGCGGCAGGGCTTGATGGCATGGTCCGCAAGGGAGATCACCTCCACGGCGACCCCGCCATCCCGGAGCCCGGCCAGGAAGCGGTCCAGGGTCTTCCAGGTGAACCCCTCCTGGCCCCGGGGGCTGCCGAAGATCACCAGGGCGGTTCGGATCGGCCCCAGGCGCTGGGCGTCGGCCTGGCGCTCCTGGTCCGGGGCAGGGCTCACGTCCCGCGGCACCGGCGCCGGGGCCGGCGTCCCCGGCCGGGGGGAGATTCCTTGTCCCTGGCGGGCCAGATACCAGTCCGGGAAGCGCCGGGTGAAGGGCAGGCCCAGGCCCAGGGCCAGGAGGCCCGAGGCGGCCAGGCCTGCCGGGCCGGCCAGAATGGCGTTGGCCACCAGGCCGGCCAGGAAGATCCCGGCCCAGCCGATGGTCATCAGCTCGTTGATGCGGCGGAACAGCTCGGTATTCCAGAGCTCTTTCGGGGTGCGGCGGCGGGCGAAGACCATGGTGAAGGGCTCGGCGCCGGCCACCAGAGGAAGATAGCTGGCGGCAAAGAGGGCCAGGTTGAGCCACAGGCCGAGCCGGGCCTCGAAGCCGGCGGTGGTGGCCGGCGGACCGGCCAGGCTGGCGGCGCCCATGGCCCAGAAGCCGGCCAGGCCGAAATCGAGCTTGCTGGGGCGACCATGGGCCATGGCCAGGAGGGTGTAGGCCAGGCTGTACGCCAGGCCGGCAAGGATGGCCGGGGCCGGGCCGCCATGTTGCCGTAGCAGGAAGAAGAGGCCCAGGCTGGGCCAGCCCCGCAGGGCAAGAAGGATGGTCGTCAGTCGTTCCATGGCCAGTGCCCCTGGAGAAGTGGTGGAGGATTCCCTTTCCTCCAGGGTAGCCGAGCGGGTGCAGCCTGGCTGGTTTGCTGCGACGAACGGCAGCTGGCGGCGACGGATGGTTGTCTCAGCGATGGCGGGGTTGGGCCGGGAACATCAAAATGGCCTTGCCAGTCGGGCGGATCTCGGTCATAGTGCTGTCTTGCACGACTCAAGGACGTGCCCCGCACCTTCTTTCCGCGTCATTTCCCCCCGACCCGCGCGCGTACCCTCCGCCTCGTCTGATGCTGTGAAGCTGCTGGTCACCTGACGGCCGTCACGGGGCGGTCGATGTCCGTGACTTGGCCGGAGACCCCGGCCAGCCACCAGCCCCGGCTCGTCACCTTCGTAGCCCAGCCAACTGTGACCCATGGACCGCTGCCCGCAAAGAAAGGGGCGGCCAGCGGACCGCCATTCCCTCGCCAGCGCCGTCTCCCGGAAAGGGCATCCGCCGGGGGCGGGGCCGGGCGATCTCTTCCCGCAAGCAACAAAAGGAGCATCATGAGCTTTGACGCGTTTTCTTTCCATCCCCAGGTAGCCGCCGGCATAGCGGCCTGCGGCTACACCACCCCCACCCCCATCCAGGTCCAGGCCATGCCCCTGGTCCTGGCCGGTCATGACCTGGTGGGCCTGGCCCAGACCGGCACCGGCAAGACCGCCGCCTTTGTGCTGCCCATCCTGGAGCGCCTGCTGCCCGGCCCCCGGGGTCAGGTGCGGGCCCTGGTCATCGCCCCCACCCGGGAGCTGGCCGAGCAGATCCGAGTGGCCTGCGACGGCATGGGGCCCAAGACCGGGCTCACCAGCATGGCCGTCTATGGCGGGGTGAGCAAGGTCGGCCAGACGAAACGGCTGCGGGCCGGGGTCGACATCGTGGTCGCCTGTCCGGGCCGGCTGCTGGACCTTCTGGGCGACCGGGCCATCGATCTGTCCCGGGTGGAGATGCTGGTCCTCGACGAGGCGGATCAGATGTTCGACATGGGCTTTCTGCCGGCCATCCGCCGCATCCTCCGGCACCTGCCGGCCCGGCGCCAGACCCTGCTCTTTTCCGCCACCATGCCCGAGGAGATCCGCGTGCTCACGGCCGAGGTGCTGCGGGCGCCGAAGACCGTCCAGGCCGATACGCCCGGGCCGGCGCCCACCATCTCGCACCGCCTGTTCCCGGTGCCGGCGGAAGGCAAGCTGGCCCTCCTCAAGACCCTGGTGACCGATCCGGGGCTCACCTCCACCCTGGTTTTTACCCGCACCAAGCACCGGGCCAAGAGCCTGGCCCGGCAGCTGGAAGCGGCGGGGGTGGCCGCCACCGCCATCCAGGGCAACCTGTCCCAGAATCGGCGGCAGGAGGCCCTGGAGGGATTCCGGAGTGGCCGCTTCCGGGTCCTGGTTGCCACCGATATCGCGGCCCGGGGTATCGATGTGGCCGGGGTCAGCCATGTCATCAACTTCGACGTGCCGGATTCCGCCGAGGCCTACACCCACCGCACCGGCCGCACCGGCCGGGCCTGCCGCACCGGCGAGGCATACACCTTCGCCAGCCCGGAGGATGCGGCCATGATCCGCGTCATCGAGCGGACCCTGGGCGAGCGCCTTTGCCGGCAGCAGGTGACCCTGTCCCCGGAGGCCCTGGCCGCCCCCTGTCCCCTGCCGTCAGCAGAAAGCCGGCGGCCGAGCCGGCCCAGCAGCCGGCCGGCGCGACCGGCCCGGCCGTCCACCCCTGCCGGCGAGCGGCGGCAGCCGGGCCCGGGCCAGAGCCACCGCCGGCCGGCCCCCCTGGGTCTGGGCGCGGTTGCCGGCCGCCGGACCGGCGGCAACCGGCGCGGTGTCTGAGGCGTGCTGGCTGATGGACAGTATGGACAATATGGACGGCATGGACGAGCCGGCACCGGGCCGGCCCGTCAGGGCTGCGGGTGGGCGCCGGTGATCGCCCGGGCGATGCGCACCGCCTGGGCAGTGGCCGCCACGTCGTGGACCCGGACCACTGCCACGCCAGCGGCGGCGCACAGGGCCGACACGGCGGCGGTGGCCAGATCCCGGTCCGCCGGCCGCTCGATCCCCAGGACCTTGCCCAGGAAGGCCTTGCGGGAGTGGCCCACCAGAACCGGACAGCCCAGCTCCCGGAGCTGCGGCAGGCCGCGCAGCAGGGCCAGGTTGTGCTCCACGGTCTTGCCGAAGCCGATACCGGGATCGACGATGAGGTGCTGCCGGGGGATGCCCTGGGCCTGGGCCCAGGCGATGCGCTCGGCAAGGAAGGCCTTGACCTCGGCGACCACATCGCCATAAGCCGGGGCGAGCTGCATGGTCTCGGGGCGGCCTTGCATGTGCATGAGCACCACCGGCACCTGCCAGCGCCGCACCACCTCCACCATGGCGGGGTCGTGGGTCAGGGCGCTGACGTCGTTCACCAGGTCGGCGCCGGCGGCCAGGGCCGCCTCGGCCACCATCGCCTTCCGGGTGTCCACCGAGAGGGGAATCGGCCAGCGGGCGCGGATGGCCTCGATCACGGGCAGCACCCGGGCCAGCTCCTGATCGGCGGCCACCGGCGCGGCAAACGGTCGGGTGGATTCGCCGCCCACGTCGAGCAGGTCGGCACCGGCAGCGAGCATCGCCTCGGCCTGGGCCAGGGCCTGGCCAGGGTCCAGGAAGGCGCCGCCGTCCGAAAAGGAGTCCGGCGTGACATTGAGGATGCCCATCACCAGGGTGCGGGCGGGGTCGACGGCGAAGGGCATGGCGGCGGAGGCAAGAAGCCCCCTGGCGCGGGCCGCGCCAGGGGGCGGGAAGGCAGGGGTCAGGCGGGCAGGGCAGCCGTCTCTTCCTGGGGCACCGGGACCTGGCCCTGGAGGATCCTTTCGATATCCTCGGAGGTCAGGGTCTCCCGCTCCAGGAGGGCGGCCGCGATCTGGCGCAACAGACCCACGTTGTCGGTGAGGAGCTTGCGGGACCGCTCATGGGCCGAGAGCACCATGGCCTTGATGGCCTCGTCGATGCGCACCGCGGTGGCCTCGCTGTAGTCCTTGTGGCGGGAGATCTCCTTGCCGAGGAAGATCTGCTCCTCCCGCTTGCCGTAGGTCAACGGCCCCAGCTCCTCGCTCATCCCCCATTCGCAGACCATCTTGCGGGCCAGCTCGGTGACCCGCTCCAGATCGTTGCCCGCGCCGGTGGTCACCTCGGAGAACACCAACTCCTCGGCCACCCGGCCGCCCAGCAGGATGCACAGGCTGTTGTACAGATACGGGCGGGGATAGGTGTGCTTCTCGTCGATGGGCAGCTGCTGGGTGAGCCCCAGGGCCCGGCCCCGGGGGATGATCGTTACCTTGTGGATGGGGTCGGCGTCCGGCAGCAGCTTGGCCACCAGGGCGTGGCCTGCCTCGTGGTAGGCGGTGATGGTCTTTTCCCGTTCAGTGATGATCATGCTCCGGCGCTCGGCGCCCATCATCACCTTGTCCTTGGCCTTCTCCAGCATCTCCATGCTGACCTGCTCCAGGTTGGCCCGGGCGGCCAGCAGGGCCGCCTCGTTCACCATGTTCTCCAGGTCGGCACCGGTGAAGCCCGGGGTGCCCCGGGCGATGACCTTCCAGTCCACATCCGGCGCCACCGGCGTCTTGCGGCCGTGCACCAGCAGGATCTCCTCCCGGCCCTTGACGTCCGGGGTGGGCACCACCACCTGGCGGTCGAAGCGGCCGGGCCGCAAGAGGGCCGGGTCCAGGACATCCGGCCGGTTGGTGGCCGCGACGATGATCACCCCTTCGTTGGACTCGAAGCCGTCCATCTCCACCAGAAGCTGGTTCAGGGTCTGCTCCCGCTCGTCATGACCGCCCCCCAGACCGGCACCCCGGGGCCGGCCCACGGCGTCGATCTCGTCGATGAAGATGATGCAGGGCGCGTTCTTCTTGCCCTGGACAAAGAGATCCCGCACCCGGGAGGCGCCGACGCCCACAAACATCTCCACGAAGTCCGAGCCGCTGATGGAAAAGAACGGCACATTGGCCTCGCCGGCGATGGCCCGGGCCAGAAGCGTCTTGCCGGTGCCCGGAGGGCCAGCCAGAAGCACCCCCTTCGGGATGCGGCCGCCCAGGCGGGTGAACTTCTTGGGGTCCTTGAGGAACTCGATGATCTCCCCCAGCTCATCCTTGGCCTCGTCGATACCGGCCACGTCCTTGAAGGTGACCTTGGAGGTCTCGGTGTTCATGAGCCGGGCCCGGCTCTTGCCAAAGGAAAGCGCCTTGCCGCCGCCCATCTGCATCTGGCGCATGAAGAAGATCCAGACCCCGATGAGGAGCAGCATCGGCGTCCAGGAGATGAGGATGGTCATGTACCAGGGGGTCTCCTCCTTCTTCTTCACCGCGATGATGACACCGGCGTCCCGGAGCATGGGCACCAGCTCGGTGTCCTGGGGGGTGACGGTGCGGAATTCGGTGGCGTGGGTGGTTTTGCCCAGGATCTCGTCGCCTTGGATGGTGACCTGCATGATCTCGCCGGCCTGGACACTGGCCAGGAAATCGCTGTAGGTCATCTCCACGGCGGTGTCCTGCGGCTTGTTGAACAGGTTGAAGAGCAGGATCATCGTCAAGGCGATGACCAGCCACATGGACAGATTTTTGTAAAACGAATTCAAGGAAGCCTCCCTACTGCATCAGAATAGTCAACCCGAAGAGGCGGGGTGGAGCCGGGCGCCTGGACCGGCGGCCAGGCCGCCCGCCCGTGCAGGTGGCCAAGGCTGCCTCCTGGTGCCCGGACTTCCGTCCTTTGTACTCCATCTTCGGGCAGCGAGCAAAAGAAAAGAGGCTCGGCCGGAAAACCCGACGGGCCGCCACGCGGGGAAGCCGGCCTTGTGCAGGGTGGCCCTGCCGCCGGCTTCCAAGCGATGATCGTGCCCAGGCTGTCTGTGGTCCCTACCACTCGATCCGGACTGGATAGTCGGCAAAGATCGGGTCCCTGCTCAGGAGTACAGCCTCCTCGACCAGTGCCTGAGCAACCAACAGGCGGTCGAAGGGATCCCGATGACGAGGCGGCAGCCCTTCCAGAGCCATGACGTGCTCGAGCCTGACGTCAAGGATTTCAACCCGGTTGATGCGTTGCTGGCCCGAAACCAGATCGGCCAATGGGGTGCGCAGCCTGAGCTTGCCCAGCTGGAGCTTGATCTGCATTTCCCAAAGGCTCGCCACGCTGACCAGCAGAGTATTCCCTGTATCCTCACACAGGCCCAGGACTTGTGCGCTCAGCTTGAGTGGCTCGCTGTCCCACCAGATGAAGGTGTGGGTGTCGAAAAGGAGCTTCATGCGCTTCCTGTCCAAAACGCATCGGGAAGAGGCTCATCGAAATCCTCGCTGGTCCAAATGGACCCGGTGTGCAGGCCCGCCACCCGCTTGGTTACGGGCAGCAGGCGCGCGATGGGCGTATCGCCCTCGACGAGGACGACCTCGGTGCCATCTGCCACCAGGGACAACAACCCCTTCAACTCTGGCAGCCCCTCTTTGACATCCACGGTCTTCGTCAACATCGGTTCCTCCTGAGGCATGGGCCGGCTTCCTGGTGCCGCGACCGCGACCGAGAAACGCCCGGCTCACCGGTCCTGCGGGCACAATGCCGGCTCAGAAATACTCCTGCAGGGCCTTCACCTCCAGCCGGCGCTCCCGCACGGTGCGGATGGCCATCACCATGGACAGGGCTCCGGCCACGGTGGTCGAATAGGGCAGGTGGTAGTCCAGGGCGGCACGCCGGATCTGGAAGGAGTCCTGGGTGGTGCGGGAGCCCATGGAGGTGTTGATGATCCACTGGATGCCGGCATCCTGGATCTTGTCCAGGATGTGGGGCCGGCCCTCGGAGATCTTGAACACCCGCTGGCAGGGCACCCCGTGCTCGGCGAGATAGGCGGCGGTACCCCGGGTGGCCAGGATGGCAAAGCCCATCTCGGCCAGCTCCCGGGCGATCTCCACCACCTCCGGCTTGTCCTCGTCCCGCACCGAGATGAGGACCGAGCCTTTCTCCGGAATGGTCTGGCCGGCGGCGATCTGGGACTTGGCGTAGGCCAGGCCCAGGGAGAAGTCCAGGCCCATGACCTCGCCGGTGGACTTCATCTCCGGGCCCAGCAGGGTATCCACGTTGGGGAAGCGATCGAAGGGGAACACGGCCTCCTTGACCGCGAAGTGGCTGACCTGCCGCTCCCCGGTGAGGCCCAGCTCGGCCAGGCTCTGGCCCAGCATCACCCTGGTGGCCAGCTTGGCCAGGGGCACGCCGGTGGCCTTGCTGACAAAGGGGATGGTCCGGGAGGCCCGGGGGTTCACCTCCAGCACATAGACCGTGTTGTCCTGGACCGCGAACTGGATGTTCATGAGGCCCACCACCCGGAGCTCCGCGGCCATGGCCCGGGTCGCCTGGCGGATCTCCTCCACCAGGCCCGGGTCCAGGGTGTGGGGCGGCAGCACGCAGGCCGAGTCGCCGGAATGGATGCCTGCCTCCTCGATATGCTGCATGATGCCGCCGATCACCGTCTGGCTGCCGTCGGAGATGGCGTCCACATCCACCTCGATGGCATCCTCCAGGAACTTGTCGATGAGCACCGGATGCTCCGAGGAGGCGAGGATGGCCGAGGACATGAAGCTCACCAGGCCGGCCGGCTCGTAGACGATGCGCATGGCGCGGCCACCCAGCACGTAGGAGGGCCGCACCACCACCGGATAGCCGATGCGGCCGGCCACCTCCAGGGCCTCCTCCAGGGTGAAGGCGGTATCGTTGTCCGGCTGCCGGAGACCCAGCTTCTGGAGGAACTGCTTGAAGCGCTTGCGATCCTCGGTGCGGTCGATGCTGTCCGGCGAGGTGCCCAGGATCGGCACCCCGGCCCGGGCCAGGGGCAGGGCCAGGTTCAAAGGCGTCTGGCCGCCGAACTGGACGATCACCCCTTCGGGCTTCTCGGTGCCGATGATGTGGAGCACGTCCTCGGCGGTGAGGGGCTCGAAGTAGAGCTTGTCCGAGGTGTCGTAGTCGGTGCTCACCGTCTCCGGATTGCTGTTGACCATGATGCTTTCCACCCCCAGCTCCCGCAGGGCGAAGGAGGCGTGCACGCAGCAGTAGTCGAACTCGATACCCTGGCCGATGCGGTTGGGGCCGCCGCCCAGGATCATCACCTTCCGGCGATCGCTGACCCGGGCCTCATTCTCCTCCTCGTAGGTGGAGTAGTAATACGGGGTGTAGGCCTCGAACTCGGCGGCGCAGGTGTCCACCAGCTTGTACACCGGCTGCACCCCATGCCGGCCCCGGAGCTCCCGGATATCCGCCTCGGCGGTGCCGGTGAGATGCCCGAGCTGGCGGTCCGAAAAGCCCAGGCGCTTGGCACCGCGCAGCCGCTCGGCATCGAGGCCGGCAAAGCCGCCCGCCGCCACCGCCCGCTCCTCGTCCACGATCTGGGCCAGGTTGTGCAGGAACCAGGGATCGACCCCGGTCAGCTCGGCCATGGCGGCAACGCTCATCCCCCGGCTCAAGGCCTCGTGGAGATGGAAGATCCGGGCCGAATGCGGCCGCCGGAGGCCCTGCTCCAGATCGTAGGCATCGAGATGACGCAGGGAGTCCTTGCCGTCGCCGCCAAAGCCAAAGCGGCCGATCTCCAGGGAGCGCAGCCCCTTTTGCAGGGCCTCCTTGAAGGTGCGGCCAATAGCCATGGTCTCGCCCACCGACTTCATGGCCGTGGTGAGGATGTCTTCGGTCTCCGGGAATTTTTCGAAGGTCCAGCGGGGGATCTTGACCACGCAGTAGTCGATGGTCGGCTCAAAGGAGGCGTAGGTCTCCCGGGTGATATCGTTTCGGATCTCATCCAGGGTATAGCCCACCGCCAGCTTGGCGGCGATCTTGGCAATGGGAAAGCCGGTGGCCTTGGAGGCCAGGGCCGAGCTCCGGGACACCCGGGGATTCATCTCGATGACCATGAGCTCGCCGTCTGCCGGATTGACCGCAAACTGGACGTTGGAGCCGCCGGTCTCGACGCCGATCTCCCGCATGATGGCAATGGAGGCGTCCCGCATCGCCTGGTATTCCCGGTCGGTGAGGGTCTGGGCCGGTGCCACCGTGATGCTGTCGCCGGTGTGGACGCCCATGGGGTCGAAGTTCTCGATGGGGCAGACGATGACCACGTTGTCCTTCTTGTCCCGCATCACCTCCAACTCGTATTCTTTCCAGCCCAGGAGGCTCTTTTCCAGCATCACCTCGTGGTTCAAGGACAGATCGAGACCGGCGGTGCACAGGGCCTCCAACTCCCGGCTGTTGAAGGCCACGCCGCCACCGGTGCCCCCCAGGGTGAAGGACGGGCGGACGATGATGGGAAAGCCGATCTCCTCCCCGGCCTGGCGGGCCTCGGCCAGGGTATGGACGATGGCGCTCTCCGGCACCGCAAGGCCGATGCGCTTCATGGCCGCCCGGAACAGCTCCCGGCCCTCCGCCTTCCGGATCACCTCCACATCGGCGGCCAGCATCTCCACCCCGAAGCGCTCCAAGACGCCCAGCTCGGCCACCCGGATGGCGGTGTTGAGGCCGGTCTGGCCGCCCAGGGTGGGCAGGATGGCATCCGGCCGCTCGATCTCGATAACCTTGGCCACCATCTCCGGGGTGATCGGCTCGACGTAGGTGCGGTCGGCCAGCTCCGGATCGGTCATGATGGTGGCGGGGTTGGAGTTGATGAGCACCACCTGGAAGCCCTCCTCCTTGAGGGCCTTCACCGCCTGGGTGCCCGAGTAGTCGAACTCGCAGGCCTGGCTGATGATGATCGGTCCCGAGCCGATGATGAGGATCTTCTTGATATCCGTGCGCTTGGGCATGGGGGTTTCCTTCCGCCAAGGGGGGATCGAAGGGGACGAAAACGAACGGCCGGCCGCGGTCAGCGTGCCGGTGCGGCGGCGGCCGGGCTCCAGGCGGCCATCAGCTCCAGGAAACGGTCGAAGAGATAGACCGAGTCATGGGGGCCTGGGGCGTTCTCCGGATGGTACTGGACGGAGAAGGCCGGGAAGCGGCGGTGGCGCATGCCCTCCGAGCTGCCGTCGTTGAGGTTTTCGTGGGTCAGCTCCACCTCGGCCGGATCCAGGGAGGCGAGATCGACGGCAAAGCCATGGTTCTGGGCCGTGATCTCGATGCGGCCGGTGGTGCGGTCCTTCACCGGCTGGTTGGAGCCCCGGTGGCCGAATTTGAGCTTGTAGGTGCGGCCGCCATAGGCCAGGCCCAGGATCTGGTGGCCGAGGCAGATGCCGAAGATCGGTGCTCTCCCCAGGAGATCCCGCACCGTGGCGACAAGGCCGGCCAGGGCCGCCGGATCGCCAGGGCCGTTGGAGAGAAAGACGCCGTCCGGCTGCAGGGCCAGGATCTCGGCCGCCGGCGTCCCGGCCGGCAGCACCTGCACAAAGCAGCCCCGCTCGGTCATGAGGCGCAGCTGGTTGTACTTGAGGCCGCAGTCCAGGGCCACCACCCGCCGGCAGCCGGCCGGCGCCGCCGCCAGATGAAGGCCGGGACGGGGACGGCCGTCCACCCAGGCATAGGGCTCGGCGCAGGTGACCTCCTGCACCAGGTTGCGGCCCACCAGACCCGGCGAGCGGCGGGCCCGCTCCACCAGGCTGACGGGATCCAGGTCCTCGGTGGAGACATACGCCTTCATCGCCCCACCCAGCCGGATGTGGCGGGTGAGGGCCCGGGTGTCGATCCCTTCCACCCCCAGGATGCCGTCCCTCTTGAGGAAGTCCACCAGGGAGCCCGTGGAGCGGAAGTTGCTGGGATACGGCGAGTATTCCCGGACCAGGAAGGCCTCCACCTGGATGGCCGCCGACTCCATATCCTCGGGGTTGACTCCGTAGTTGCCGATGAGGGGATAGGTCATGGTCACCATCTGGCCCTTGTAGGAGGGGTCGGTGAGCACCTCCTGGTAGCCGGACATGGCGGTGTTGAAGACCAGCTCGCCCGCGGCCTCGCCGGCGCCGGTGAAGGATTGGCCGGCGAAGATGGTGCCGTCTTCCAGTGCGATGAGCGCTTTCATGGCAGCTCCGGTGTGGTTGGGTGTGAACGGGCCGGGTCCCGCCGGAGCGGCCCGGTCAGAATCTCGTGCAGCAGCCTGGCCTGGCGCCGGGCTGCGCCCTGCTGCTCCAGGGCTGCCTGCCGGGCTGCCCGGCAGCACGTGGCATAGGCCGCCTGGTCGCTGGCCAGCCGCAGCCAGGTGCCGGTGATGCCCCCGGCGTCGTCGACCAGGAAGCCGGCTCCGCGCCGCTCCAGGAGCTCCCGGGCATCCTGGAAGTCCGCAGTATGGGGGCCGAAGAGGATCGGCCGGCCCCACACCGCGGCCTCCAGGAGGTTGTGCCCACCCTTGGGCACCAGGCTGCCGCCGCAGAAGGTCATGAAGGCCAGGCCGTAAAGCCGGCCCAGGTCGCCCATGGTATCCACCAGGATGACCGGCGCCGGCCGGCCATCGCCCTGCACCGCGCTCAGCAGCCGGTGCTCGGCGCCCAGTCGGGTGATCGACTCGGCCACCTTCGGCAGCCGGGCCAGGTGGCGGGGCGCCAGCACCAGGACCAGGTCCGGGAAACGGGGCCGCAACGAGGCGAAGGCGGCCAGCAGCACCTCGTCCTCGCCGGTATGGGTGCTGCCGGCCACCAGCACCGGCTGGCCGGGCGCAAGGCCCAGCCGGCGGCGCAGCCGGCCGGCCTCTGCCACGTCGGGACCTGCGGCCAGGTCATACTTGGCGTTGCCCAGCACCCGCACCCGGGATGGATCGGCGCCCAGGGCCAGGTAGCGATCCCGATCCACGGCGTCGATCACCGCCAGGGCCTCGAAGCGGGCCAAAAGCGGGGCGATGAGCCCCCGGATCCGGCGGTAGCGGTCAAACGACCGTTCGGACAGCCGGCCGTTCAAGAGCACCAGCCGGCTGCCATAGGCGTGGGCGTACGCCAGCATATGGGGCCACAGCTCGGTCTCCACCGGCACATAGAGGGCCGGCCGCACCTGCTGGACCACCCGCCGCACCACCGCGGGCAGGTCCAGGGGCGCAAAGAAGCAGGGAATCTCTGCTGGCAGCTGCTGCCGGGCACAGGCCTGTCCGTGCGGGGTGACCGTGGAGACCACCACCGCCACCTCCCCCAGGATCCCGTCCAGGGCCGCGATCAGGGAGCGCACCACCTGCACCTCCCCCACCGAGGCGGCATGGAGCCACAGCCGCGGCCGGGGGTCGGCAGTCGGCAGCGGGGGGGGGCCGAGGCCGAGGCGCTGGCGCAGGCCATCCCGGTGGCGGCCGCTGAGGCCGGCATAGGCCAGGAAGGGTGGGCCAGCGACCAGGGCGGCCAAACGGGTCAGCCAGGTATACGCCGCCAGGGTCACAGGGATGGGGTGGTCGGATGGGCCGCGGAGGCCGCGTCGCAGGGAGCGAAAAAAATCATGACATTAAAACCGGTGCCGTCCGGTCCGTCAAGATCAGAACAGCCGCCGGCTGTCCAGGAGCAGGGTCACCGGGCCGTCGTTCACCAGGCTCACCGCCATGTTGGCCCGGAAGACGCCGGTGGCCACCGGCAGGCCGTGGCGGCTCAGCGCCGTGGCCAGAAGCTGGCAGAGCCCTTCCGCTTGCTCCGGCGGCGCCGCCCGGCCATAGGACGGCCGGCGGCCCTTGCGGCAGTCGCCCAGGAGGGTGAACTGGGAGACCAGGAGCACCGCTCCCACCTTGTCCTGCACCGAGAGGTTCAGGCGGCCCTCCTCATCGTCGAAGATCCGCAAGTGGGCAATCTTGTCCGCCAGGGCGCAAGCGTCCTGGTCCCGGTCCTCCCGGTCGACGCCCACCAGCACCAGCAGGCCAGGGCCGATGCGGCTCACCTCCTGGCCGGCCACCGCCACCGCCGCCTCCTGCACCCGCTGCACCACGGCCCGCATGAGCTGCTCCTTGGCTTCAGAGTGCGGTGGCGGGAACGGTATGGACAGTATGGACCCCATGGACAGGGTGCAGGTGGTCCATCATGTCCATCATGTCCATATTGTCCATTCCGTCATTGTCCATGCCGTCCATGCCGGCGCCCTCCCGTCACACCGCCCCACTGTCCAGATTGCCCAGCCACAGCTGCAGAATGGCGGCCGCGGCCAGGGCTGCGGTCTCAGCCCGCAGGATCCGCGGGCCCAGGCGCACCGGCACCAGCCCGGCGGCCCGGATGTCCCCCATGTCCTCCGGATCCCAGCCGCCTTCCGGGCCCACCAGGCACAGGAGGTCTGCCGGCGGAGCGGAGCGGGCCAGGAAGGCAGCCAGATCCTCCCCGGCGCTTTCATGGAGGGCCAATCCCAGACCGCGCCCAACGGCCAGGTCGGCCAGGGGCCGCGGCGGCAACAGCTCCGGCAGATAGCGGGCCCCGCACTGCTTGGCCGCCTCGCGCACCAGGCGTGGCCAGCGGGCAACCTCGTCCTTGGCCTGGGCCACGCAGCGGTGGCTCAGCACAGGCAGGAGGGCATGCACCCCCAGCTCGGTGGCCTTCTGGAGCACCAGGTCGAAGCCCTTCTTCTTGAGGAGGGCCGGCGCCAGGATGAGCCTTCGTGCCGGCGGCGGCTGCCAGCGTTGCTCCAGGAGGCGCACCCGCACCTGGCGGCGGCTGGCGGCCAGAACCTCCCCCTGGTAGACGCTGCCCTGTCCATCCAGCAGCTCGATGGCCGCGCCCGGGCCCAGCCGCAGCACCGTGCTCAGGTGATGGGCCTCCTCGCCGTCGAGAACGGTCTCCCCGGCCAGCGGCTGGTCTGGGGCCACGAAGAAGCGGTGCCGGCTCATCGCTCGGAGCCCATCATCGCCGCAAGGTCAGGGCCGCCCACTCCTCCCGGAAGCGGCGGCCGGTTTCCGTAAGCCCCAGCCCCTGGTAGCAGGCCGACACCCGCTCCTCCTGGCCACCGGCCAGAAGCCCGGACAGGAGCAGTCGGCCGCCCGGGGCCAGACGGGCCGCCAGAGGCACAGACAGCTCCAGGAGCACATCCTGGGTGATGTTGGCGAGGATAAGGTCGAAGGGGCCGGTAGAATCGGCCAGGTCCTCGCCGGAGACCCGCACCCGGGACGCCAGGCTGTTGGCCGCCACATTGGCCGCGGCGATCTCCACCGCCAGGGGATCGTTGTCGAGGGCGACGACCGCCGGCACCCCCAGGCCGGCGGCGGCCATGGCCAGGATGCCGGTGCCGGTGCCCAGATCCAGGGCCCGGGCCGGCAGGGGCTGGCCCGGAGCCAGGGCCTCATCCAGGGCCTCCAGCAGGAGACGGGTGGTGGCGTGCAGGCCGGTGCCGAAGGCCATGCCGGGATCCAGCTCCAGGATCACGTCCCCGGGCGCAGCCGGGAAGGCCTCCCAGGAGGGCTTCACCACCAGGCGGGGACTCACCCGGCTGGCTTTGAAAAAGGCCTGCCAGTTGCGGCCCCAGTCCTCGGCCGCCACCCGTGTCCGGCGGACCAGGGGCGGCGGCAGGTCCGGGGCCGTTGCGGCCAGCTGTTGGATCTCGGCCAGCAGCCTCGCCTCCTGCGCCGCCAGCTCCGGTCCTTCGGCCAGGTAGGCCAGGATGCAGCCACCCCGGATCTCGACCCCGCCCAGGCGGGCGCCGAGCCGGGCGGCCAGGGGCTCCAGGAGGTCGGCAGCCGGCTCGACGGTCAGGCACAGCCAGGCGTCCGGGCTCATGGCCGGCCCTTGCTGGCGGCGGCCCGGGGGGCGCTCTCCAGCCGTCGCGGGCAGGCGTTGACATGCTTGGCGGTCACGCCGTTGGTCGTCCAGGGTGTCTCCTCGGCAAACGGGCTCGACCGCAGCGGGCACGACTCGAGGGTGCAGCACCGGCAGCAGCTGGGGTCGCAGGGGTCAAGATGGAGCATCGCTTCGCCTTCCTCCTCCAGTGCGGCCAGGAGGGCCTGGCTGATGGCCTTTTCCTGGGCATGCACCTGCTCCAGGGTCCAGTTGCGGGGCAGGCTGACATGGAGATCCAGATGCAGCCGGCGGCCGGAGCGGAGCACCCGCAGGGCGTGCGGGCAGAGCATGCCAGGCTGGCGGATGCTGTTCAAGGCCGCCACCACCCGCTCCAGGATCCGGGGCTCGGTGGTGTCCATGAGGCTGCCCACCGCGGCTCGCACCAGACGGTAGCCGGTGAACAGGATCTGGGCGGCCACCAGACAGGCGGTCAAGGGATCCAGCCAGATGGCGCCGGTGAGCCGGACCAGGACCAGCCCCAGGATGACGCCGGCGCTGGTGACGAAGTCGGCCAGGAGATGCTGGCCGTTGGCGGCCAGGGCCTCGCTCCGCACCCGCCGTCCCTCCCGGACGAAGGCCCAGCCGACCCCGAGATTGACCAGCCCGGCCGCCACCACCAGGAGGATACCGGTATCCAGGGATCGGGGCGGCTCCGGGCTGAAGAAGGCCGGTACTGCCTCGATGAAGATGAGGATGGCGGCCAGGCTGATGAGCCCGCCTTCCAGGCCGGCGGCAAAGAACTCGATCTTGCCATGGCCGTACGGGTGGTCGGCATCGGCCGGCTCCGCGCTCACGGCGAGGCTGAACAGAAGGAAGAGGCCGGAGACGACGTTGATGATCGACTCCAGGGCATCCGAGAGGATGGCTTTGGAGCCGGTGAGGTAGTACGCCACCAGCTTGAGGAGCAGGAGGGCGACTGCCACCGCCAGCCCCAGCCCGGCAACCCTCGTGAGCGGCTTGTCTGTGACCATCCGGCAACTTTATGGTACCGTGACCCGGATTGCAAGGAGCCCGCTTGGACGCGGTGCCGCAAGGGCGGGGCATGAAGGCCGGGTGCGAGGGGCGACCCGAAGGGAGGCGGAACCCTTATGGATGAAGAACAGCTGCGGACCTTGCTGGACGGTGTGCGGCAGGGGTCCTGCGGCGTCGACCAGGCCCTGGCCCGGCTCCGGCATTGGCCGGACCAGGAGCTGGCCGGGGCCTGTCTCGACCACCAGCGCCAGCTCCGGACCGGCCGGCCGGAGGCGGTCTACGGCGAGCACAAGAGCGTTGCCCAGCTCCTGGAGATCCTCTCCGCGCTTCTGGCTGCCGGTGGACCGGTGATCGCCACCCGGGTGAGCGACGACAAGGCGGCCCAGGTGTGCCAGGCCCTGCCGGGGCTCATCCACCATCCCCAGGCCCGGATGCTCACCGGCCCGCCCCCGCCCCCGGCCCCCTGCCGGGGCCCGGTGCTGGTGGTCTCCGCCGGCACCTCCGACCAGCCGGTGGCCGAGGAGGCAGCCGTAACCCTGGCCATGCTTGGCCAGCCCGTGGAGCGGCTGGCCGATGTCGGCATTGCCGGCATTCACCGGCTGTACCGGCGGCAGGAGCAGCTCCTGGCCGCCCAGGTCCTCATCGTGGTCGCTGGTATGGAGGGGGCGCTTCCCGGGGTGGTGGCGGGCCTGGTGGACCGGCCGGTGGTGGCGGTGCCCACCAGCGTCGGCTACGGCACCGGCTCCGGCGGCCTGGCCGCTCTTCTCGGCATGCTCAACAGCTGCGCCCCGGGCCTGGCGGTGGTGAACATCGACAACGGCTTCGGCGCCGCCTGCATGGCCGCGGCCATCAACCGCCCCTGATCCGCGGCCCCGCGGGGCTTCACGTGTCGCGGGCCAGGCGGGTAGGCACCGCTGCCATCTCCACCAGGGTCTCCAGGCGTACGACCCTCTTGTCCACATCGACCACGTGGCTCTCCAGCCGTTCGATGTCCTGGTTCAGCCGCCTGACCTCGTCCGTGAGCTTCAGCATGTCGATGAGCAGCTCCTTCCACCCCGACATCAGCCTTCCTCCAATCCCAGCTTCCTGAGGGTGCTCCGCAAACGCTCGCGGGTGCTGCGGGTGTCGGCGATGGCTTCCTTCAGCCGTGCGGACACCAGCTCCATCAATTCTGGGGCTTCCACGTCCGGGGGGATATGCGGGTCGTAGGCGTCGATGGCCCGCCGGACCAGTTGTGCCACGGACGTGTGCTCCTCCCTGGCGAGACGGTTCAGCTTCTCAATCTGACGCGGCGCAATCAGAAACTGCTTGCGAATCAAGTTGTTCGCAGAAGCTTGTTGCATGGAGGCGTCCCCCTCTGGGATGTGGTGGTGCCATCAGCATACACATACACACCTTCCGCCTCAAGGGGTGGTATCCGCGGGCGCACCGGTGAGCTGCCATCCCTCCGCCGCGGCGGGTTTCCGCTTTGACATCCCGACCCCTTGTGGGTATCATTTCCCCTCCGTTGCCTTCCGCCGGCAGGTCGCCTGAAGGGCCGCCGGCTTCCCTTTTTTCCCCAGGATTCCAGCCCCATGAACAAGGCCCTGAAGTGGAAGATCATCTTCCTTGTCGTCCTGGTCGCCTTTGCCGGTATCACCCTGACCCCTTCCCTGTGGAAGGGTGTGCCGGAGTGGTGGAAGAAGTACCTGGCACCCGAGGGGCTGCAGCTGGGTCTTGACCTGCAGGGTGGCATGCACCTGGTCTTGAAGGTGGATCTTGACCGGGCCATCGAGAACTCCCTGGATCTGGCAGCCCGGGATCTCAAGGATGGCCTGGCCGAGCGGCAGATCTCGGTGGTGCGCAGCGACAGCGGCGTGCCGGGCAAAGTGCTCTTCGTCATCCCCAACAAGAGTGCCCTGGAGTCGGTGGAGAAGATCCTCAAGGAGGATTTCCCCAACCTCAACGCCACGGTGGAAGCCCAGGAAGGGGGGTTCCCCAGGGTCTTCCTGGCCCTGTCCGACGCTGAGGTCAGCGACATCCGCAACAATGCGGTCAGTCAGGCCCTGGAGATCATCCGCAACCGGATCGACCAGTTCGGCGTCGCCGAGCCGGTGATCGTCCGCCAGGGCACCGACGAGGTGGTGGTGCAGCTGCCCGGGGTTCGGGACCCCAAGCGGGCCATGAGCCTTATTGGTCAGACCGCGCAGCTGGAGTTCAAGCTGGTGGACCAGGAGGCGGGGGTGGATCTGGGTGGCCTCATCAGGGAGATCCAGGAAACAGGGACCTGGAAGCCGGCCGACGGCCGCAAGGCCCTCAACCTGGCCCTCCAGACCAGGCTGCCGGCCGGCTCCGAGATCTACTTCGAGCGCCGGGTGGACCCGACCACCAAACGGGAGGATAAGCTGCCGCTCCTGCTCAAGAACCAGGTGCTCCTGACCGGCGAGATGGTCAAGGACGCCCGGGTGCAGATCGGCGGCACCTTCAACGAGCCCTATGTGGGGCTGGACCTCACCGACCGGGGCGCCAAGGTTTTCGACCAGGTGACGGCCAAGAATGTCAACAAGCGGCTGGCCATTGTCCTCGATGAGGTGGTCCGCTCCGCCCCGGTGATCCGGGAGCGGATCTCCGGCGGCAGCGCCCAGATCAGCGGCAACTTCACCCACGAGGAGGCCACGGATCTGGCCATTGTCCTCCGGGCCGGCGCCCTGCCGGCGCCGGTTTCCATCATCCAGAACCTCACCGTCGGCCCCTCCCTGGGTCTGGATTCCATCCACAAGGGCCTGTCCTCCGGCCTCCTGGGCGCCTTCCTCGTGGTGGCCTTCATGGCGGTCTACTACCGCCTGTCCGGGGTGATCGCCAACTTCGCCCTCCTGCTCAATCTGCTGTTCCTGTTCGCCACCCTGGCCGCCTTCCGGGCCACCCTCACCCTGCCGGGCATTGCCGGCATCATCCTGTCCATCGGCATGGCGGTGGACTCCAACGTCCTCATCTTCGAGCGGATGCGGGAGGAGTTTGCCCTGGGCAAGTCGGTGCGCTCCGGAGTGGATGGCGGCTATGACAAGGCCTTCTGGACGATCATCGACTCCCACGTCACCACCCTGATCACGGCCTTCGCCCTCTTCCTCTTCGGTACCGGTCCCATCAAGGGCTTTGCCGTCACCCTGTCCGTGGGCGTGATCCTGAACCTGTTCACCGCGCTGTTCGGGACCCGGGTGGTCTACGATGTCCTGCACAGCCAGCGCCGGCTGCGGGACCTGTCGTTTCTGCACATCCTCTCCCGGACCAACATCGATTTCATGGGGCTACGGAAGGTGGCCTTTGCCGTGTCCGCTGTCCTCTGTCTGCTCGGCCTGGTGGCCTTTGTCCAGGTGGCCCGGGGCAAGGCCAGCCTGGGGGTGGATTTCACCGGCGGCACCCTGCTCCAGTATCAGGCCGCCAAGCCCTTCGCCCTGGATGCCGTCCGTCAGGTGCTGGCCGCCAACGGTCTGGCCGACTCCGACCTCCAGGAGGTGGTGGGGGAGAACCGGCTGATCGTCAAGGTCAAGCGCAGCGAGACCACGGTGGGCCATGTGGAAGAGCAGTTGAGCGCGCTTCTGGCCGACAAGCTGGCGGATCATCAGTTCACCCTGGAGAACAAGGCCGAGATCGGCGCTTCGGTGAGCCAATCCCTCCGGCAGAAGGCCCTGGTGGCCATCGCCATCTCCATGGCCGGCATCGTCCTCTACCTGGCCTTCCGCTTCGACCTGAGCTTCGGCGTGGCAGCGGCTGCCGCCACCTTCCACGATGTGCTGGCGGTGCTGGGGGTCTGCTATCTTCTGGACAAGGAGGTCACCCTCCTCATTGTCACCGCCCTCCTCACCCTGGCCGGCTACTCCCTCACCGACACGGTGGTGGTCTTCGACCGCATCCGGGAGAACATGCACAAAGGGGTGGCGGCAGGCTCCTTCGCCTCCCTGGTCAACATCAGCGTCAACGAGGTGCTGAGCCGCACCGTCGTCACCTCGCTGACCGTGTTCCTGACCCTCCTGGCCCTCTATTTCCTGGGCGGTATCGTCGTCCATGACTTCTCGTTCTCGCTGCTGGTCGGGGTGGTGGTGGGCACCTACTCCTCGATCTTCGTGGCCAGCCCGATTCTCTGTCTGTGGCGGCGGGAGCGGGTGAGCTGAGGCCCAGCCGACCATGCCTGCCATCCGCCCCCAGCCCGCCGGCGAGGCCTTCTGCTTCAGCTGCCACCCCGGCCTGGCCTGTTTCACCGACTGCTGCCGGTCCCTGGACCTGGCCCTCTATCCCTATGACGTGCTGCGGCTGCGCCAGGCCCTGGGCGTGGACTGGGACACCTTCTTGGACCGCTACGCGGTGATCGAGACCCCCGAAGGCGCCCGGACCCCCCAGGTCTTTCTGGCCATGATCGACGATGGCCGGGCCAGCTGCCCCTTTGTTGCGCCGGCAGGCTGCACGGTCTACCCCCACCGCCCCGGCGCCTGCCGGGCCTATCCGGTGGGACGGGCGGTGCGCCATGATCCCGAAACCGGGCTGGAGGAGTTCTTCGTGCTGGTGCGGGAGGAGCACTGCCTGGGCTTCGGCGAGCCGCAGCCGGTGACGATCCCGGACTGGCTGCAGGGGCAGGGCCTTGGAGTCTACAACGAGATGAACGACGCCTTTCTCGCCGCCCGGCGCCAGCCGGTGGTGCAGCAGGCCCTGGCCGGAAGTCCCCAGTTCGGCCTGGCCATGATCCGGATTCTTTATGACCTCGACGGGCTCAGCCGCTCCCTGGACGGCCCCCTGGGCCCGGTGCTCATGAACGGCCTGGCGCCCGAGGCCCAGGCCGGGCTGGCCGCTGACCCCTATGCCCTCCTGTGCCAAGCCACCAGCGTCTTGTCGGAGCTGGCCAGGCATGCGGATCGCCTGCCCAGCTGGCTTGCTGCCAGCCAGGCCCGGGGGTGAGGCCATGGTCTTCGAGGAGGTTTTCCATCCCCAGGCCCTGCAGGACCGGGCACTGTTTCCCCTGGGGCCGCAGACGACCGGAGAGCTTCTGGCCCAGGTGGCCGCTGCCGGTGTCGACGATGTCCACGGCCGGGACCATCTGGCCCGGGTGCATCGCCTGGCGGTGCGCATGGCCCGGGACCTGGGTGCCGATGAGTCGGTCGTCAGCGCCGCCGCTCTGCTCCATGATATCGGCCGGCCGGAAGAGACCCGCCGCCAGGGGGCGGTTTGCCATGCCGCCATTGGCGCTGCTGCCGCCTGTCGCCTGCTGCCGGGCCTGGGCTTTGCGCCAGCCGCGGTGGAGGCGGTGGCGGCCTGTATCGCGGCCCACCGCTTCCGGGGCGGGCCGCCGCCCTTGACCCTGGAAGCGCGCATCCTCTATGATGCCGACAAACTGGATTCCATCGGCGCGGTGGGCATCGGCCGCGCCTTTCTCTTTGCCGGTCGCCTGGGGGCTCGGCTGCACAACGGCGCCCAGGTGGCAGTGGAGCTCACCCGGGCCTATTCCCAGGAAGACACCGCCTACCGGGAGTTTACGGTCAAGCTCTGCCGGGTCCGGGAGGGGATGCTGACCCCGGTGGGACGCCGGCTGGCTGACGACCGGCATGCCTTCATGGAGACCTTCTTTCAGCAACTGGCGCGGGAGATCCGGGGGGAGTGAGCATGGCCGACAAGGTGCGGGCAATCGTCGTCACCGGCTACGGGACCAACTGCGAGATGGAGATGGCCCACGCCTGCCGGCTGGCGGGTGCTGACCAGGTGGACATCGTCCACATGAGCGAGCTGCTGCATGGCGAGCGCCGTCTGGATGACTACCACTTCCTGAACCTGCCCGGCGGCTTCCTGGACGGGGACGACCTCGGGGCCGGCCAGGCGGCCGCCTTCCGGATGCGGTACGCCCGGGTGGCGGGCAGCGGCGAGCGGCTCTTCGAGCAGCTGACCGCCTTTGTCGCCGCCGGCAAGCTGGTCCTGGGGGTGTGCAACGGCTTCCAGCTCATGGTCAAGATGGGCATGCTGCCGGCCCTGCCTGGCCGGGAGGGCGAGCGGCTGGTCTCCCTCACCTACAACGATTCCGGCCGGTTCGAGGACCGCTGGGTGACCCTGGCCGTGGACCCGGCCTCGCCCTGCGTTTTCACCCAGGGCCTCGAAAGGCTTTATCTGCCGGTCCGGCACGGCGAGGGCAAGTTCGTGGCCCAGGACCAGGGGACCCTCGATGAGCTTGCCGCCCGGCACCAGGTGGCAGTCCGCTACGCGGATCCGGCAACCGGAGCGCCCACGAGCCGCTATCCGGAGAACCCCAACGGCTCGCCCCGGGGGGTGGCCGGCATCTGCGACCCCAGCGGCCGGCTTTTCGGCCTCATGCCCCATCCCGAGGCCTTTGTGCACCGCACCAACCATCCCCGCTGGACCCGGGAGGATTTGCCCGAAGAAGGGCAGGGCGCAAGCCTCTTCCGGAACGCCGTCCGCTTCATCCGGGCCCATCTCGTCTGAGCCGCCCGGCCGCCCCGGCCGTGAACGTTGCCCAGTCCATCATTGCGGTCATCGTCGAGCTGCGCCGCACCCTCTTGTGGGTGGCAGGCCTGGTCGCTGGCGGCAGCGTCGCCTGCTTTCTGCTCTCCCCCCGGATCCTGGCAATCATCCGTGGCCATCTCGGTCAGGATCTGGCCTGGTTTACGGTCACCGAGTCGTTCCTCGCCCTGGCCAAGCTGTCTGTCCTGGTCACCCGGTTTGCCGTGCTGCCGGTCCTGATGCTCTGGCTGTGGCGGGCCCTGGTCTTCCGCCTCTCCCGGCGGGCGGCCTTCGGGTTCGCCGCCGGCACGGTGCTGCTCTTCTACCTGGGGGCCGGGTTCTGCTACCTGGTCACCTTGCCCTTCGGGATCGATTTCCTCCTGGGCTTCCAGTCCGAGCAGCTCAAGCCAGTCATCTCCGTGGACCGTTTCGTGAGCTTCGTGGCCCTGTTCCTGCTCGGCTTTGGCAGCATCTTCGAGCTGCCCCTGTTCATGGTCTTTGCCGCCCAGGTAGGGCTGTGCTCCCGGCAGCGGTTCCGCCAGGGCCGGCGCTACGCCATCCTGGCCATCAGCGTCCTGTCTGCCCTGCTTACCCCGACCCCGGATGTGGTCAACATGGCCCTCATGGGCGGCCCCTTGTACCTCCTGTACGAGGCGGGCATCCTCTGCCTGCGCTTCGTGGAGAACAAGGGGCCGCCGGCCGCCGGCTAGCGGGCGGGTGGCGCAGGGGGCGGCGGCCGGTCCGCGCCATCCCTCGGTCACCGGACGACCCTTGGCGTTGTCAATGCGTGTGCGGGACAGTATGCTGGATATTATGACTGAACGTGAGGAGGGCCCATGCGTGCTTCGACCAGCGTAGACAGGATTACCGTCTCTCTTCCTCATTCCCTGGCCGGTGCTGTCGAAGCGCTCCGGAAGGAGCTCAAGGTCTCCAGGTCCGATCTTTACCGGATGGCGCTGGAACGGTTCATCGAGGAGCAGAAGCGAAGCCGCCTGTCGGCCATTGCGGCAGAGATGGCCGAGGAGTATGCCAGCAACCAGGAGCTGACCGTGCTTTGCGCCCTGGACGGGGAGGATTTCGCATGAGGCAGGGCGAAATCTGGCTCGTCAACCTGGATCCGGCGATGGGCGCCGAAGACGGTCTTTGGGATCCGGTAGTTTCCGGGGTGGCCCAAGGCTGAGACTGTCGGGGGCCCCTGCGTCACCCTGAGCGGAGAAGGGGGGCGACCGGTGCCGGTGGGGCTCAGTCGCCGAAGCAGGTGCCGATCTCCCGGGCGGTGAGAACCTTGTCGTTGTCGAGGTCGACCTTCTTGCGCTCCCGGATCGCCTCGGCCAGGGGCACCGCGGTCATGCCCGGCGAGGCCAGGGCCACCATGTGGTCGAAGGTGCCCCTCTCCACCAGGCGGACGGCGGCGGCGCCGAAGCGCAAGGCGAGGAGGCGGTCGAAGGTGGTGGGGCTGCCGCCCCGCTGGAGATGGCCCAGCACCAGGGAGCGGGTATCCTTGCCGGTCCGCTGCTGGATCTGGGTGGCCACCCATTCGCCGATGCCGCCCAGGAGTACCTCCTCCCGGCCGATCTCGCCCTTGCCTTTGTGCACCACCTCGCCGTCCTTGGGCTTGGCCCCCTCCGCCACCACGACGATGGAGTAATGCTTGTCGTGCAGGTCGTTGTCCCCGACCTTGGCGCTGACGATACCGATGTCGAAGGGGATCTCCGGGATGAGGATGATGTCGGCGCCGCCGGCGATGCCGCTGTTGAGGGCGATCCAGCCGGAATCCCGGCCCATGACCTCCACCACCATCACCCGGTCGTGGGACTTGGCGGTGGAGTGGAGCTTGTCCAGGGCCTCGGTGGCGGTGCTGATGGCGGTGTCGAAGCCGAAGGTCTGTACGGTGGCCTGGAGATCGTTGTCGATGGTCTTGGGCACGCCGACCACGTTCATACCCTTTTCCGCAAAGGCATGGGCGATGGCCAGGCTGCCGTCACCCCCCACGGCGATGTGGCAGTGGAAGCCCATGCGCTGGTAGTTGGTCATCACCCGGTCGGAGACATCCCGGATCTGCCATTCGCCAGCCAGGTTCTGGACTGGCATGGCAAAGGGGTTGCCCTTGTTGGTGGAGCCCAGGATGGTGCCACCCGTGGCGGTGATGCCGTCCACGTCCTCAGGCTCCAGACGCACCAGCTCGTCCGGGTCCAGCAGGCCCAGATAGCCGCAACGGCTGCCATAGACCTCCCACCCCCGGAGGTGCGACGCCTTGACCACCGCATAGATGACCGCATTGAGGCCGGGCGCATCGCCGCCGCCGGTGGAGATGACGAGCTTTTTCATGAAGATTCTGGCTCCTGAAGGACGTGGGCCGGGCCACGAGAGAGGGAGAGGAAGGTGTCTGCCAGCGTGCCGCTCATCCTAGCACAGGGGCAGGAAGCCCTGCAACCGCTGGCGAAGGCGGCCGGCTCTTGACTTGTGGGATGACGCCCCTTACGGTACAATGATCCGACGGCGTCCGCCTCGCTCAGCAGGCGACAACCGCGGGTGCGGACGTGCTGATGTCTCGCAACCTTTCCCCGCAAGGGGAATCATTCCTTTATGGAGGTCATGGTCATGCTTGAAGTCACGGACAGCGCAGTCAGCAATCTCAAGGCCTACCTGGAGGCCCGCAACATCACCTCGGCCTTGCGGGTCATGGTCAGTACCGGTGGCTGAGCCGGTCCCAGCCTGGGATTGGCTCTGGATGAGCCAACAGGAAGTGATCAGGTCTTCGATCGGGATGGTTTGACCTTTGTCGTGGAATCCGACCTTCTGAGCCGCAGTGGCGGCATCCGGGTGGACTTTGTGGAGGACGGCTACCGCTCCGGGTTCGCCATCACCTCCACCGTCCCGGTGGTGCGGGGCGGTGGTGGCTGCGGCTCCAGCTGCAGCACCTCCTCCGGCTCCTGCGGCTGCTGAGAAGATACGGTTCCTGGGGTCAAGAGCCCTGGCGCCCGGTGGCGTCAGGGCTCTTTGCATTCCGGGGGCTGCCGGCCGGCTCAGCCGCCTTCGGCGGCCAGCCGCGCCAGGCCGCGGCGCACCGTCACCAGGACAGCCAGGGTCGCGATCAGGAGCGAGGCCACCACCCAGGCCACCAGGAGGCTCAGGTCGAAGGAGGCGGGAGAGCCGCCCTTGAGCCAGGTGCGCATGAGCCGGTACACCGGCACCGCGGCCGTGGCGATGATCACCACCTGGAAGAGGGAGGCGGCCAGGAGAAAGAGGATGGCGCCAAGGCCGCCCAGGGCCGCGGCCCGGTTTTCGGCCTTGAAATCGGCGAACAGGCTGCCAAAGCCGAGGGCCAGGGCGGTCACGGTCCAGGTGATGAGGGTGCTGGTGTAGACCGAAATCAGCCGCATCGGGCCCTCGATACGCAGCAGGTGGTCCGAGGCCAGCACCAGAACCAGGGCCAGGGCGGTGAGAGGCAGGACGTAGTAGAGATACTTGGCCAGGAGGAAGCGGGTCAGGGGCAGGGGGGAGGCGCGGATGATGGCAAAGGCGCCGCCCTCGGTGCCGATGGCCGGGAAAACGAACCGGGCCGCCAGGGAGGTGATCACAAAGCCGGTGAGGCCGATGTTCAGGAAGGCGATGAGGTTGGTGATGGACTCCTCCTCGAAGGCGGAGCGCTCCACCGGCAGTACCTTGAAGTTGTACAGGTAGACCACCACCAGGGCGCCGATCATGAACAGCTGCGCCCACTCCGACGAGTCCCGCAGAAAGGTCTTCGCCTCCTTGACCAGGATCCACAGCCAGGGACGGGGCCGGTAGCCGATGAGGCTCGGGAAGCGGCGGTGGCCGCCAAAGGACTCCTGGGCCTTGGAATAGCCGGAGAAGAACAGACGCTCCATGCTCCACTCGCCGAGGATGAAGAGGGCCGGAGCCGTCGCCGCCAGGAGGCCCACCAGAAGCCAGTCCACCTCCCGGTCCAGGAGATAGGTGGCGCAGGCATTGGCGGCCCAGGCCGCCGGCACAAAGGGACCGGCGGGCCGGGAGATGCCGGACAGATAGTCGACGAAATGGGCGTAGCTGTCCGGGTTGACCAGCTCCTCCGGCCGCATCAGGCGGAACATCACGTAGATGAGCACCCCGAAGCACAGGGACAGATAGACGACGATATCCTTGGTGCGACGGGCCGGGAACAGGTTGACCAGGATGACGGTCACCAGCATGCCGAATCCGGTGGCAGTGGCGGCGGTGGCGGTCACCGCCAGGGCCAGCAGGGGCCAGAACAGCCAGTCAGTGGCGAACACCCGGCCGTAGGCGGCAAAGATCGGGAGGGAGAAGATCACCGTCATCCAGGAGGTGTAGACGGTGGTGGTGGTGTAGCGCAGAAAGTAGATGCTGGCCGGCGATACCGGCGCTGCGTACACGATTTCGTTGTCCTGGGAGAGAAAGAGGGTGGAGACCGCCGACACCATGCACGAGAACACCAGCATGGCAAACAGGGTGATCCAGGCCATCTGGAAGAGCTTGAGGGAGAGGATGATCCCCAGCTCATTCTGGCGGTGGAAATAGCCCACCACCCGCACGGCCGTGAGGTAAAGGATGAGGCACAGGCCGGCGGTCAGGAAGAGGGCGCCCAGGGAGCGGAGAGGCACGCTGCCCGGGGGCAGAAGGCGGTTGCGGGCCGCCCACCAGAAGGGGCGCAGGAGATCGACACGGCGCATGGCGAAGGCTGGACCGGCGGCGGGGCACGGCCTCCTGACCATTGTGCGTCACCGGGCTGCCGTTGGCAACCGCCAGATGGCGCACGCAAGGGCGCGATCCGGCGGCTGGGCAACAAAAAAGGTTACGGGCGCGGGCCCGTAACCTTGAGGCATCCTCTGGGGTGAGCGATGGGACTTGAACCCACGACCTCCGGGGCCACAACCCGGTGCTCTAACCAACTGAGCCACGCTCACCACACGCCTTGCGACGATCGACGGATTATAGTGTGCCCCCCTGTGGTTGGCAAGGGCAAATCAGGGCCTCAGAGCGGCTGGTGGCAATGCTTGCACAGCTTGGCCTGGGCCTTGATGATCTCGGCACAGTGGGGGCAGATCTTGCTGAAGTTCTGGCGCAGCACCGTTTCCACTGCCAGGTGCACCTGCTGTTCCACATCCGAGGTGCGGAAGGTATGGTTGCGCAAGGGGTCGACGCAGGCCAGGTCATTCAGCTCGGTCAAAAGGGCGCAGGCCTGCAGGCGATGTTCCCGGTGGGCCGCCTCGTCCAGCAGGAGTTGCAGGACCGGTGCCAGGTTGTGCTCGGCCACACAGCTGCCCAGGCTGGCCACCGCCTCCTTTTCCTTCTGGTAGCGGGCATCCTGCAGCCGCAAGGCCTCGTGGTCGACGATGCAGCCCTTGTAAGCATCGGGGCTCGCCACCATCATGGTGGAGCCTTCGCTCGCCCCCTCGGACAGCATGTAGCGGTAGGAGGCGCAGTGGCCGAAGTTGGCCTCGATGAACTTCCAGCCGCGCACATAGAGCGGGCATTCGTCGTTGAAACAGACGTAGAAGGCCTCGCAGCCCCAGCCCAGACCGTCGCCCACGTGGAAGGGCGGGGCCTGGCAGTAGGTCAGCTCGCCCTGGCAGTGGGGACAGAACCGCTTCTCGGTGACAAGGGTGGGGCATGCATCGCTCATGGTGCTCTCCAGGGCAGATTCTAGGGTGCTCATCGGGGGGCGCAGCCGTCAGGGCGTGGTCTCTGCTGCCCCGGGCAATGGCACCGTCCCTGGGACAGCAGGACGGGGCACCCCCGACGGGAGCGCCACGGCAGGAGCCTGTCAGGTGGCGGGCCGGTTGCCCAGGTAGGCCAGCCCGGCCAGGAACAGGGCCAGCAGGACGATCTCGACAAAACGGCGCATAATGAGCCTTAGTGTAACTCCGATTCCCTTCTTGGCAAGGGCAGCTAACCCCCGGTGCGCGAGTGCCTCCGGCGCCGGGCCTGGAAAAAGCGTTGACTTTTCCCAGGAGAGAAATTAGAAAGGGAGTCGCCTCTGCGTCGGGGCGCAGGGGTCTCTTCTGTGTAATATCTCGATTTGCCTTCAATATTTTGGATACATGATGGCCGATACCAGTTCGCCGCGCTACCGCCAGGCCGGGGTAGACATCGACAAGGGCAACGAGTTCGTCAAGCGGATCAAGCCCATTGTGGCCGGCACCTTCCGGCGGGGGGTGCTCACCGATATCGGTGGCTTCGGGGGGCTGTTCGCCTTGGGCGCGGATCAGTATGACGATCCGGTGCTCGTCGCCTCCACCGACGGTGTGGGCACCAAGCTCAAGATCGCTCAGCTGTGCGACCAGCACGACACCATTGGCATCGACCTGGTCGCCATGTGCATCAACGACGTGGCGGTGAGCGGCGCGCGGCCCCTTTTCTTTCTGGACTACCTTGCCTGTGCGGCGCTGGATCTGGAGCAGGCCACGGCCATCGTCCGCGGCATCGCCAAGGGCTGTGAGCTGGCCAAGTGCTCCTTGATCGGCGGCGAGACGGCGGAGATGCCGGGCATGTACCAGCCGGGCGACTACGATGTGGCCGGCTTCGTGGTCGGCATCGCCGAGCGCTCCCGGATCATCGACGGCTCTGAGATCAAGGTGGGCGACAAGATCATCGGTCTGGCGTCCAGCGGCTTGCACAGCAACGGCTTCAGCCTGGTGCGCCGGATCTGCTTCGACGAGCTGGGGCTGTCGGTACAGGATCAGGTGGCGCCCCTGGGCTGTACCCTGGGAGAAGAGCTGCTCCGTCCCACCCGCATCTACTCCGAGACGATCCTCAACCTGCAGCGGAACTTCAAGGTCGGCGGGGTGGTGCACATTACGGGGGGCGGTCTGGTGGACAACGTGCCCCGGGTGCTGCCCAAGGAGTGCCGGGCCGTGATCGAGCGGGGCTCCTGGACCGTGCCGCCCATCTTCCCCTTCCTTCAGGAACAGGGCGGCCTCACCGACGGGGAGATGCACCAGACCTTCAACAACGGCATCGGCATGGTGATCATCGTCGATGACAGCATCGCCGAGGACGTCATGCAGCAGCTGCGTGCCCTCCACGAGACGCCATTTCTCATCGGCGAGATCGTCTTCCGGCAAAACCAGGCCATCCAGCCGGTGCACATCATCTGACCCCAGGGGGCGCTCGCCCCGCCGGAAAACGCCAACAGCCCGCCGCGGCAGCAAGCCGGGGTCGGGCTGTTGGCGTTTTGCGTCTCGGGCCAGCCGGGGTCTAGGAGCCCTTGGCCTCGCTGGCGGCGGCGACGATCTTTTCGGTGAGGTGGCTGGGCACCTCCTCGTAGTGGGAGAAATCCAGCACAAAGGAGCCGCGGCCGCCGGTGATGGAGGTCAGATCCGGCGAGTAGGTCAAGACCTCGGCCATGGGCACCTGGGCGGTGACCAACTCGCCGTCCGGGCCGGAGTCCATGCCCATCACCTTGCCCCGCCGGCTGTTGAGGTCACCGATCACGTCACCGACACAGTCCTTGGGCACGGTGATGGTCATGTTCATGATCGGCTCCAGCAGCACCGGGCTGGACTGGAGGATGCCCTTTTTGAAGCCCATGGAGGCGGCGATCTTGAACGCCATTTCCGAGGAGTCGACGGTGTGGTAGGAGCCGTCCACCAGGGCCACCTTGACGTCGACGATGGGGTAGCCGGCCAGGGCGCCCTCGCTCATGGCCTCGACAATGCCCTTCTCCACGGCCGGGATATACTGTCTGGGCACCACGCCACCGACGATCTTGTCCTCGAACTGGAAGCCGCCGCCCCGGGGCAGGGGCTCGATCTCGAGCCAGGTGTCGCCGTACTGGCCCCGGCCGCCCGACTGCTTCTTGTAGCGACCCTGGATGCGGGTGGAGCCCTTGATCGTTTCCTTGTAGGGCACCTTGGGCGGATGCAGGGCCATCTCCACCCCGTACTTGCGGCGGATCTTCTCCACCACCACCTCCAGGTGCAGCTGGCCGACTCCGGAGATGAGGATCTCTTTGGTCTGGACCTCACGGCTCAAGCGCAAGGTGATGTCCTCCTCCAGCACCTTGCCGATGGCCGAAAACACCTTCTCCTCGTCCCCCTTCTTGGCGGGGCTGACGGCAAAGGACATCACCGCCGGCGCCGGGGTCAAGGGGGGATAGAGGACCGGCGTCGCATCCGCGGCCAGGGTGTCGCCGGTGGCGGTCTCCTTGAGCTTGGTGACCGCCACCACCATGCCCGGACCGGCCTCGGCCACCGGCCGCTGGCTCTTGCCCTCCAGCACCAGGAGCTGGCCGAGGCGCTCGCTGGCGCCCTTGCTGGTGTTGGTCACGGTGGAGTCCGAGGTGATGGTGCCGGACAGGACCCGGAAGATGGACAGCTTGCCGGCATAGGGGTCGCTCATGGTCTTCATGACCACGGCGGAGAAAGGGGCGTCGGCGGCCGGCAGCCTTTCCACCGCGCTGCCGGTCTTGGGATCGGTGCCGGCGCGGGCCGACCGCTCGTCCGGCGGTGGCAGCAAATCGAGCACGGCGCTCAGGATGAGCTCGCTGCCCAGATTGGCGGTGGCGGCAGCCACCAGAACGGGCGTGATCTGGCCCCGGCGTACACCGGCAGTGAGGCCCTTGGCCAGGTCCTCGTCGTTCAGCTCACCCTCCTCGAGGAATTTTTCGATGAGCTCGTCGTCGGTCTCGGCCACCGCCTCCATGAGCACCTCCCGCGCCGCCCGTACCTCGTCGGCCATGTCCTCCGGGATCGGCGCCGGCTGCACCTTGCCTGTGCCGCCTTTGTCAAAGACATAGGCCTTGGCTGCCACCAGGTCCACCACCCCCGAGAAGGCGGCCTCGGCGCCGATGGGCAGCTGAATCACCGCCGGCTTCAGGCCTGGCACGGCCTTCAAGGCCTCGGTCACCCCCGGGAAGTTGGCCCGCTCCTTGTCCATCTTGTTGACCACCACCATGGCTGGCAGGGCCTGGCGCCGCATGGCGGCGGCGAGCTTTTCGGTCTGGTATTTGACTCCGGACGGGGCATCCAGCACCAGGATAGCCGCGTCGGCCATGTGGATGGCAATGGCTGCCTCGGTGAAGAAGTTGTCCTCCCCGGGGGTGTCGGTGAGGACGATGGTGTGGCGCTTCCAGTCGCAGTTGTGGAAGGCGGCGCTGATGGTGATGTGCCGCCGGGTCTCCTCAGGCTCGGAATCCATGGCGCTGGAGCCGTCGTCCACCCGGCCCAGCCGGCTGAGCTTGCCCGCCGTGAACAGGAGGGCTTCCGCGAGAGAGGTCTTGCCGGTCCCGCTCTGACCCAGTAAGGCCACATTCCGAAGCAGCTTCGTGTCCTGCATGCACGCCTCCTCCAAGGGTTTGGGGTGCCCCGGCCGCCCCGAGGCCTGGGGGCCGGAGTCAGTAGCCTGGGCTCAATTCCGTCTTGACCCGGCAAGCGCCTGGGCGCGGACAGCGGTGGTGGGGAGAGCCTGGTGCCGGGCCGCCTGGCAGGGCCAGGTGGCAGCCCGCCGGGAGGCGACGCCAGTGGCGGGGGTCCGGAGAAACGGACCGTGCGCATACTATTCGGAAGCTCTTCGCAAAGTCAAGGAAGATGAGGTCCCGCCACCGGGGACGACAGCTGCCGTTGTCGGCGGCAGGCACTCCTGCTACAGTGGGCGACACCCATGTCGGCAGCCCGGCCGGGAAGGAGAGGATTGGGATGCAGGAAGCCAGCGCTGATACCGGCCGCATCACCCGCTCGGCCGGGGTGGTGGGCATCGCGGTCCTGGCCAGCCGCCTTCTGGGGCTGGTCCGGGAGCAGGTCTTCGCCAGCCTGTTCGGCGCCGGCTACGCTTACGACGCCTTTGTGGTGGCCTTCCGGATCCCCAACCTCCTGCGGGATCTTTTTGCCGAGGGGGCTTTGAGCTCGGCCTTTGTGACGGTCTTCGCCGACTCCAGCCGCAACCGGGGGGAGGCGGCCACCTGGCGGCTGGCCAACAACGTGCTGGTGGCGGTGGCCCTCCTCTTGGTCCTCATCACCGGCCTGGGCATGCTGGCGGCCCGGCCCCTGGTTCTGGCCCTGGCGCCGGATTTCGCCGCGGTTGCCGACAAGGTCAGTCTCACCAGCCGGCTGGCCCGGATCATGATGCCGTTTCTCATCAGTATCTCCCTGGCTGCGGTGGTCATGGGCATCCTGAACAGCCGTGGCCGCTTCTTCGTGCCGGCCCTCGCCTCCTCCTTCTTCAACCTGGGCTCGGTCCTGGTGGGGGTAGGCTGTGCGGCCCTGATGCCGGCCCTGGGCCAGCCGGCCATCGCCGGCATGGCGGTGGGCACCCTGGCCGGCGGGCTTCTGCAGCTGGGGGTGCAGCTGCCGAGTCTGGCCCGCTGCGGCTTCCCCTGGCAGCCCCTTCTGGATCTGGCCGATCCGGGACTCCGCCGGGTCTTCCGGCTGATGTTGCCGGCGGTGGTGGGGCTGTCCGCCACCCAGCTCAACATCTTCATCAACACCAATTTTGCCGCCTCCTGTGCCGAGGGCAGCGTCTCCTGGCTCAACTACGCCTTCCGGCTGGTGCAGTTCCCCATCGGTCTTTTCGGGGTGGCCCTGGCCGTGGCCACCCTGCCGGTGGTGGCCCACCATGCCGCGGCCCGGGATTTCGCCAGCCTCAAGTCCAGCCTGGTCTCCTCCCTAACCGTGGGCCTGTGCCTGACCGTGCCGGCCACCGTGGGGCTCATGACCCTGGCCGAGCCGGTGGTGCGAGTCATCTTCCAGCACGGCGCCTTCACCGCTGCCGACACGGCCATGACCACCCAGGCCCTGCGGCTCTATTGCCTGGGCCTTTTCGCCTACGCGGCGGTGAAGACCATCGTGCCGGTCTTCTATGCCCTGGACGACACCCGCTTTCCAGTGCTGGGCTCCTTTCTGGCAGTGGCCGCCAACATCACCATCAACCTGGTGCTGATCGAGCGGCTCCAGCACCGGTCGGTGGCCCTGGCCACCTCCGGCGCCATGACCCTCAACTGCCTGTTTTTGTGTCTGGTCCTGACCCGCAAGCTGGGCGGACTGGGCTGGGGCTACCTGGGCCGGGGCCTGGCCAAGATCGCCACCGCGGCCGGTCTCATGGCCGGCTGGCTGGCCGTAGCCTTCTCCTGGTGGGGGCCGGCCGCCGGCCAGGGCCTGCTGGCCGAGATCCTGTTTCTGATCTTGGCCATTGCCAGTGCCGGCCTGGTCTACGGGGTCACCCTGTATCTTCTGGGGCTGGCTGAGCTTACGCTTCTGGCCGATCGACTCCGGGCACGGCTGGGGCGTCGCGCCCTTTGACCGCCCGGGCCAGGGCCGGCTCCGCCAGGAGCTGCAGCTGGCCCAGGAGCACCGGCACCGCGGTTTCCACCCGCAGGATGCGCGGGCCCAGGGAGAAGGCCAAGAAGCCGGCGGCAGCGAAGGCCGCCAGCTCGAATGGATTCCACCCCCCCTCCGGCCCCACCGCCAGCAGCACCGGGCACGTCAGGGGAGGAGGCGCCACCTCGGCCAGACCGGCTGCGGCCTCGGGATGGGCCACCAGACCCAGGCCGCCGGCAGGCAGGAGGTCCGGCAGCAGATCCTCGACAAAGGGCCGGAAGCGCGGGTGCACCGAAACCCGGGGCAGGGCGGTGTGCATGGCCTGCTCCAGGCCCTGGAGGAGATGCTCCTTGACACTGTCCTCCTGCAGGATCGAGGCAGTCAGATAGCTCTTCTCCACCCCGGCGGCCCGCAGCAGGAAGAGGCGATCCACCCCCAGGCTGGCCACGGTGAAGAGGATCCTCTTGAGCTGCAGGGGCCGGGGCAGGCCCAGGACGAGATCGATCCGCGGCCGGGGTGGCGGCGGACCGGTGAAGCGCACGGCCAGGCGCACCCCCGCCTGGCCGCTGGCCACCACCAGCCCTTCGCCCAGGGGGCCATCCACCAGCCCGATCCGCACCCGGCTGCCAGGGGCGACGGCCAGGATCTCCTGCAGGTGCCGGGCCCGGCGGCCGGTCACCAGCACCTGGTCGGCAGCCACGAAATCATCGGCCACGATGAGAACGAGATTCATGATCCTCCTCTATCAGCTGCTGGGCAGCCTGGGGCTGCTCCTGCTGGCCCCGGTGCTGGCGATGGTGGTGCTGGCCCGGCCCCAATACCGGCAGCGGTTCCTGGCCCGCCTGGGCTGGGGCCTGGCCGGTCTGCTGTCCCGGGCGGCGGCGGGCCGGCCCCGCATCTGGATCCACGCCCTGTCGGTGGGGGAGGTGACCTCGGTGGCGCCCCTGGTGCGGGGCTTCCGGGAGCTGCGGCCAGAGGTCGCCATCGTCTTCTCCACCACCACGGCCAGCGGCGCGGCGGCGGCCGGCCGCCTCCTGGCCGGGGTGGCCGACGCCATCATACCCTTTCCTTTCGATCTGGGACCGGTGGTACGACGCTATTTCCGCCTTGTGCAGCCAGGCCTGGTGGTGGTGGTGGAAACCGACCTCTGGCCCCGCTTTCTGCACGAGATCCTACGGCGGCGCCTGCCAGCGGTTCTGGTCAACGGCCGGCTCTCCGAGGCCGGCTGGCGGCGCTACCGGAGGCTGCGGCCCCTGCTCGCTCCCCTGCTGGCCGCCTTCCGGGTTGTGGCCGTGCAGTCCGGCCAGGACGGCCAGCGCTTCCGGGACCTGGGCGCGCCGGCTGATCGCGTGGTCGCTCTGGGCAACCTCAAGTACGAGGCCGGCTCTCCGGCGGCCCCCGGCGGAGCCGCTTTGCGCCGGGCGGACCTGGGCCTGGCCACCGGCGTCTTCCTCCTGGTGGCGGGCAGCACCCATGCCGGGGAGGAGGGGCCGCTCCTGGATGCCCTCCGGGACCTGACCCCGCGGTTTCCGGGGCTGCGCCTGGCCATCGCGCCGCGCCGGATCGAGCGGGGCCCGGAGGTGGCCGCCCTGGCTACGGGGCAGGGCTGGCGCTGCGGTCGCCGCCAGGGCCCGTGCCCGGACGATCCCCAGGTCTTTGTGCTCGACACCCTGGGCGAGCTGGTGGCCCTCTACGCCCTTGCCGATGCCGCCTTCATCGGTGGCAGCCTCGTTGCGGTGCGCGGTCACAATCCCCTGGAGGCGGCCCGCCTGGGTAAGCCGGTGCTCTTTGGCCCCCACATGGAGGACTTTGCGGAGATCGCCGCCGATCTGGAGGCTGCCGGCGCCGCTTTCCGGGTGGCGGACAGCCGGGAGCTGGCCCGCCGGCTGGCCCAGCTGCTGGCGGATGCGGGTCTTAGGCAGGCCATGGCCGGGGCTGGGCTGCGGCTGGTGGCCGCGCACGCCGGGGTGACCCGGCGGCACCTGGAGCTTCTTTCGGGGCTGTGGCCGTGAAGGCGCCATCCTGGCAGGTCCTGGGCCGGCCTTTCGGCCCCCTCTATGGCCGCCTGATGACCTGGCGGGCCTGGGCTTACCGCCGGCGACTGTTCGCGGTGACCCGACTGCCGGTGCCGGTGGTGTCGGTGGGCAACCTCACCCTGGGCGGTACCGGCAAGACCCCCCTGGTGGTGCACCTGGCGCGCCTGGCCCAGGCGCACGGCCGGCGGCCGGCAGTGGTCAGCCGCGGCTACCGGGGAACAGCGGCCGGGCCGGTGACCGTGGTGAGCCGGGGCGGCCCGCCCCTTATCGACGCTGCCACGGCAGGCGACGAGCCCTTTCTCATGGCCCGCCTGCTGCCCGGGGTGCCGGTCATCATCAGCCGCCGCCGGGCCCTGGCCGGCTGGCACGCCGTGCGGGAGCTGGCCGCCGACCTCGTCATCCTGGACGACGGCTTCCAGCATCTGGCCCTGGCCCGGGACCTGGATATCGTGCTCCTGGCCGGGGAGACCCCTTTCGGCAACGGCCGGATCTTCCCCGGCGGCCTGCTGCGGGAGCCGGCTTCGGCCCTGGCCCGGGCCCAGGTGCTGGTCCTGACCGGCCAGGGGGCAGACCGGCCGGCCCCGGATCTGGCAGCCCTGCTGGACCGGCTGGCGCCCGGGTGCCCGGTTTTTGCGAGCCACTACCAGCCGAAGGACCTGGTGGATGCGGGCCAGGAGCGGCAATCCCTGGCCGCGGTGCAAGGCCTGCCGGCCTTTGCCTTCTCCGGCATCGGCAACCCGGATTCCTTTGCCGCCACCCTCCGGGCGGCCGGCGTGACTGTGGCCGGGCATCGCGCCTTTGCCGATCACCACGCATACAGCCGCGCCGATCTGGAGCGGCTGACCGCAGCCGCCCTCCGGTGCGGTGCCCGCTGGCTGGTCACCACGGAAAAGGATCTGGTCCGGCTCGGACCCCGGCCGGATTCTCCCTTGCCGCTCCGGGCGCTGACGGTGGCACCCCGGGTGGCGGCGGGCTTCGACCGCCTGTTCCTGGACTGGCTGGCCGGCCCCTGAGTCACATCAGCCCGTGGTGTGTCTTTTTGCCCACAGGGGCCGCCGCCTCCGAGCCATCCGCCCGGCAAGGCTTCCGGGCCTGAACGCCTTGTTGTTCCATTCCTTGTGCCCTGTGTGCCGGTGCCAGCGCCCTTGTGGCATCATTGTTGCTTCGGCTGCCAGCTGCAGGCTGGAGAGCAGCCACGGCGCTGGACTGGGAGGACACCAGTGCCGCCCTTCATCATAGCGGCAACAAAGGGCGCATCACCATGGGCATCAGAGCGGCCTTCGGGCTTTACGAGCAGACCATCGATCGCGAGGTGAGCGTGGCCGGGGTGGGTCTGCACAGCGGGCGGGGGGTCAACATGACCATCCGGCCGGCGGACGCCGGCGCGGGTATCACCTTCCGTCGTCTCGACCGGGAAGGGGCTGCGGTGCCGGCCGCCCTGAGCGCGGTGGTGGACGCCCAGCTGGCCACCACCCTCGCCGCCAACGGCGTCAGCGTCGCTACCACCGAGCACCTCCTGGGCTCCCTGGCCGGTCTGGGCATCGACAACGCGGTCATCGAGCTGGACGAGGGCGAGGTGCCGATCATGGACGGCAGCGCCCGGCCCTTTGTGCGCCTCCTGAAAAAGGCCGGGGTGCGCCGGCAGGGCCTCAGGCGCCGGTTCTTGCGGATCACCAGGCCCCTGGAGGTCCGGGACGGCGATGCCTGGATCGCGGTGTCTCCCTATGAGGGGTTCAAGGTCAGCTACACCATCGATTTTGCTCACCGGCTTATCAACCGGCAGGAATTTTCCCTCGAGCTGTCGCCCCAGGCCTTTGCCCGGGAGATCAGCGGCGCTCGCACCTTCGGCTTCCTTTCCGAGGTGGAGCGGCTGCGGCAGCTGGGCAAGGGGCTGGGGGGGTCCTTGGCCAACGCCGTGGTGCTGAGCCCGGAGGAAGTGCTGAACGTCGAGGGGCTCCGGTACGCCGACGAGTTTGTCCGGCACAAGATCCTGGATCTGGTGGGGGATCTGGCCCTTTTGGGCCACTGTCTGCTGGGCCATGTCCAGGCCCACAAGACCGGCCACCGCCAACATCTGGAGCTGCTGGCCGCCATCCGCCGGCAGCCGGATGCCTGGGAGATCGTCGGCCCCGACGAGCTGCCCCTGGCCATGACCCCGCCGGCAGCCCTGGCCGGCCGGAGCTGCAGCGCTCCCGCCCGCCTGTAGCCACGCGGCCCTTGCGGCAGGGCCGTTTCCCGAAAACGACAGATCCCGCCCCCGGCCACTGGCCGCGGGCGGGATCTTCTTTTTGGGGGGGAGGGGGCGTGGGGCCGGGGGGACCGCCCCGGCCTGCCCCTAGTCGCAGGGGCGATCGCCCGGGGTGTAGGCGGGGGTGGTGACCACCGCCTCGTTGCTGTTGGCGGAGCTGTTGGCCCCCCGGAAGGCCCGCACCCTGTAACGGTACTCGGTGGCCGGCTGGATGCCGTTGGTGTCCAGGAAGCTGGCCGTGGCCGGACCCACCGTCGCCCGTTCGATCCATAGGCCGTTCCAGGCGAGCATCTCCACGACGAAGCCATCCTCGCAGGTGGAATTCACGGTCCAGCCGAGTTCGACCAGGCGGGAGTTGACGGCGGTGGCCGTCAGCAGGGAAGGGGCCGCCGGGGTGGCGGCGCAGGGGGTGCAGGCGTCGTCCACCTGGCCGTTGCAGTTGTCGTCGACGCCGTTGCAGGACTCGGTGGCGCCGGGGTTGACCGCGGCGTTGGTATCGCTGCAGTCGGTGCTGGTGGCAACATAGCCGGCCGGGGCGCCGGCCTGGCAGGTGGCCAGGGGGCTGGCGGCGTCGCCGTCGCCGTCACCGTCGGCATCCCGGAAGTAGGTGTGGTCGGCGGCGAAGCCTTCGTCGGTCTCGCCGTCGCAGTCGTTGTCCTTGCCGTCGCAGACCTCGGTGGCCCCGGGCTTGATGGCTGCGTTGCTGTCGTCGCAGTCGCCGCTGACCGCGGTCAGCTCGGCGGCCCGGTAATAGATCGGCCCGGGATCCAGGCACTGGCTGCGGCGGCCGCCGTCCGAGTAGCCGTCGCCGTCGGTGTCTTTGTGCCAGATGGTGGCCGGATGGAGGGCGGGGTCGTGGTCATTGCAGTCGCCGCTGGGAGCGGCAAGATCGATGGCCAGATAATAGTCGGCCCCTGGATCGGTGCACTGCGCCAGGAAGGTGCCATCCGAATACCGGTCCTGGTCCCCATCCTTGTACCAGCTGGTGGCCGGGTTGATCTCCGGGTTGGCGTCATCGCAGTCGGTGCTGTCGGTGACATGACCGGCCGGCGCGCTGCAGGCCGCCTGGCTGACCGCCGGATTGCCGTAGCTGTCGCTGTCGGCATCTTGATAGTAGGTGATCGCAGTGGTGGTGGCGCTCGCCTCGTTCGAGGCCGCAGAATCGCCGCCGCTGTTGGTCGCCTTGACCCGGTAGAAATGGGTGGTGTTGGCGGCCAGGCCGGTGGTGTCGGAATAGCCGGACGCATTGGCGGCCAGCAGGGCGATCTCACTCCAGGAGCCGCCGGCCCCGATCTTGCGCTCGATCCGGAAGCCGGTCTCGTTGGCGATCGCATCGGTCCAGGACAGATCGATGCGGCAGGGCGGCACCGTCGAGGCTGTAAGGCTGGTGGGAGCAGCCGGGGCAGCGTCGTTCACGGTGGTGAAGGCGGTCTCCGCCGAGAACCGGGACCAGGCGCCGGTATCGTCCTGATACTGGACACGCCAATAATAGGTCGTGGCGTGTAGCAGCCTCAGGTTGGCGCCCTGGGTGGTCTCGACGTCCAGTCCGGCGACCGGCGCGCTGGCTGCGAACTTGCGTACCCGCACCCAGTCGGTCTGCGAGATGTCGCGCAGGAAGGGATGCAAGGTGTCGTCCGCAGTCGGAACGTTGGTCGTGTATTCGTAGAGCAGGTTGTCGTCTCGGTAGTAGCGGGCCGAGCCGGTGGTCCAGGCCAGGCCGATGGTCTGCCAGGATGCCCCGTAGCCGCCCAGGCTGACTTGGCTCGCCGAGCCGCCGTTGTTGGTGTCGGCATACATGACGCCGTCGGAAAAGAATTGCATGCCGATGTAGTTGGCGCTGTTCAGATAAAGGGTTGTTCTCCGGTCGGTGATGCCGAAACGGTCCCGGCTGTTGGTGGCCACCGAGTGGTGCCGGAACTCGATGACGGAGTTGATGGAGACCGAGGAGCCGGCGGCATAGATGAAGTGTTCGGCGCCGGCCTGGTCGTCGGTCTGGGCATTCAGGGTGACGATGCCCCCGGCCACGACGGCCCCGGACGACTGCGGCCACTTGGCGCTGTCGAGGCTCGTGCCGTCGAAACCGTCCCAGAAATCGAATACCGTCGCCGGGGCGCTGGCCGGGCTGGCGGCCGGGTTGCCGTAGTAGAGATAGATGGCACTGGTGGAGCTGTCCGCCACCTTGACCCAGATGGTGGAGTCGCCGGCGGTGTTCCACGATTCGATGGCGTAATCCAATCCCGCGCCACCGGTGGAGAAGAAGCGGAGATCGGAGCCGTCAGCCTTGGCGTGGGCGTAGTCAAAGGCGGCAGGGGTGAGCTTGATCCGGACCTGGAAGTCGGTGGTTGGTGTGGCCGGTGCAAGGGAGACCTTTCGCCGGTACGACCAGGCCGGATCGGCCCAGGCCGGACCCGGGTCGAGGGTCAAGGAGGTCAACGCCTGGGAGGTGATCCCGGAATCGACGGAGTCCATGTCCCCGTAGGCGCCGTCGTCGGGGCGCACCTGCCAGCGCGAAGCGTTGTGGCGGTTGCCGGGGTTTGGGTCGGAAAAGGCGGATGCGGAGAAGGTCGGCAGGATGGCCTGCCCGGTAGCCCCGCTGGCGGGCGACACATTGACCGGCTGGTTGGGAGGCGTTGACAGCAGAGCACCTCCGGCCTGGTAGCGGGCCAGGACCTCGGCGGCGGTGAGGTCACGTTCATAGACCACCACCTCGTCCACCATGCCGTTGAGCGTGTCTTGGTACTGTAGCCCGACAAGGAATTCCGTCCACGGCTTATGCTCGGTCATGCTTGACGACGAGCCCAAGGCAACCCCGTTTTTGTAGAAGACGCCCAAATGGTTGAAGGCATGATAGGTGAAGACAAAATGCTGCCAGACATTGAGGTCCAGGGTGCCCGGGGGGCTAATCGCCTGGGTGCCGTCCGCGCCGACATGCAGGCCGCAGTTGGAATCGGTGCCGAAGTAAAAGGCCCATTGCCCCCATTGGTCTCTGGAGATGATGCGCTGGTTGTAAGAGGCGCAATTTGCCGGTTTGATCCAAAACTCCACCGAGTAGGAAGGGGGCTGCCAGGCGCTGAACGAGGTGGTCACCCGGGAGTCGTAGCCGTCGAAGCTGAGCGCGCCGTTCAGTTTGCCGTTCGCGTTCCAGGTGGCATCGGTGACCGAGCCGTTATGATGGCCCGCGGTGTCATAGGCGGTGGAACCGCTGGTCTCATCAAATTTCCAGTGGAGCTTCACCACCGATTCCAGCGAGTGGGTGGTGGTAAACATGGTCTCATCAGAGTAGTCGGACCAGTTGCCATGGTTGTCCTGGTAGCGCACCTGCCAGTAATAGGCGGTCGAGCCGGCCAGGGGTGTTGCCGCGGTGTGGCTGACAAGATCGGCACATGGGCCGCTATTATAGACTATGGCGGCCTCGAAGCCTGCGCCTGCTGCCGTGCTCAGCCGCCATTGGCTCGCCTGATGGCTGTCGCCCGAATCAGTATCCACAAAGGCGGACGCGGCCAAGGTTGGGGATTGGCTGATCTCGATAGCGCCATGGAGAGGGGTCTGATTGGAGGGCTTTTCCGGCGCCAGATTGGCGGCCATGCTAAAGCTGGACTCAGCCGACCAGGCTGACCAGGCAGAGCCCGCATCCCGGTGCCGGACCTGCCAGTACACGGTGACGGCCGGGGCGAGATCCACCGGCAAGGGATAACTGGTGAGGCTGTAGGCGGTCTCGCCGCTGTCATGAACCAGGGCTTGGGCCGAGTAGTCACCACTCACCCTGGTGAGCCGCCATTGGGAGGCGGCATGGGCGTCGCCCGCGTCCGGGTCGCTGAAGGCCGAGGAGACGAGGGTCGGCATGGCACTGGTGACGCTGACCCCACTGGGCGATACGGCCGTGGGGGTGTTGGGAGCGCTGTTGCCGCGAACCGTGAAACTGGTCTCCGCAGACCAGGAGGACCAGAAGTTGTCGGAATCCTGGTACTGGACATGCCAGTAATAGGTCGCCCCCGGGGTCAGGCCCCGGGCAATGGGTACCGTATGGCTGGTGAGATTGTCGTTGATCGTGCCGGAATCATACGAGAAGAATCCGCCATAGGATTCATCGCTCTTCCGGATCTGCCAGCGGGAGGCCTGATGGGCATCGCCGTTCGGATCGGAATACACCGAGCTGTTCAACGTGGGGGTGCAGGAAACGCCGGTCGCCCCAGCCGCTGGCGAAGTGTTCACGGGGCGGTCGGGCGCATCGCCGCTGGTGAGCGGGTTATAGGTGAAGGCCAGGCCGAGATCGGTGAGCGGTGTGCCGCTGGTGTTGGTGAACCGGCAGTAGAAGCCCCAGCCTCCCCCGCCGTCTGTCACCTTGATGAGCAACCTGTTCCACCCTTTGAGCAGGGTGACCGCCACAACATCCTGATCTGGTGAATACCCACGGCAGCTTGGATTGTTGTGGACCTTGACTCCGTTCAACCAGGCAGCAATCGCATCGTCCGAGCCGAGGCGCAACTGAGCGCTCCGGGTGCTCCCCGAGTAAACATAGACCGCGGCATAGGCCAGCCGGTTGTCGCCGCCATAGATCGAATCGAAATCGATCAGGTTGTCCGTATCGTGGTGCGCCGTCCAGTATTTCCCGGAATACGGGCCGTCGCCGACAGCCGGCGTGCTGCCTGATTCATTGATGTAGCTGCTGCCGGTGTCCGAACAGCCCGCGGCTGCATAGTAACCAAGGAGCAACCAGTCCCGGATATACCCGCTGCCATCCGGTGCATAGGCGGCGGCGGTCGCAATGGGGGTCAAGGAGGTGGCTTCGGAGTAGGCCGACCACAGCCCCTCCCCGTCCTGGTACCGTACCTGCCAGTAACAGGTGACACCCGACGACAGGGTCGTGGCCACCAGGTGTTGGGTGCGGATGGTTTCGGCAATGGGGCCGGTGTCATAGACCAGGGCGGCCTCGAAGCCTGGGCCCGACGCCGTGGAGAGCCGCCATTGGCTCGCCTGATGGACGCTGCCTTCGGGATCGCTGAAGGCCGAACCGATCAGGGTTGGGGTTCTCGATACCCCGGTGGCGGTGTCGGCCGGCGAGGCATTGACCGGCTGCCGGGGCGGCAGGTTCGCCGGGGTGGTGAAGGCGGCCTCCTGCGACCAGGCCGACCATTTTTCGCCGTTGTCCTGGTGTCTGACCTGCCAGTAGTAGGTCGTCTCCACGGTGAGATCCGCGGGCACCGAATAGCCGGTGAGGTCGGTCTGGGTGGCGCCGCTGTCGTGCAGGAGGTTGGCACCGGCATAATCGCCGCTTGCCGTGGAGACCCGCCACTGGGAGGCGCGGTGGGTGTCGCCCGCATCCGGGTCGGCAAAGGCGGAAGAGGAAAGACTGGGCCGCCTGGTCACCACGCTGGTGTCCTTGGGCGAGACCGCGGAGGGGGTGTTGGGGAGGTTGTTGCCGCGGATGGTGAAATCGGTCTCCTCGGACCAGGCGGACCAGGCGCCGGTGTTGTCCTGGTACTGGACCTGCCAGAAGTACTGGATGTTCTCCACCATCACGTAGGAAGACGGGGTGTGGGCGGTCAGGTCCCCGGTGACGCCGCTGTCATAGGAGGCCCCGTCGCCGTACGCGCCGGCCGCCGTTCGGATCCGCCAGCGGGATGCCTGGTGGCTGTTGCCGTCCGGATCGGAGAAGGCGCCGGCAGTCAGGCCAGTATCGATGGTGATGCCGGTGGCGCCGTCGGCCGGAGAGGTGTTGACCGGCTGGGCCGGAGGCCTGGAGAGCATGGGGCCGGCCCCTTCCTGGTACCGGCCCTGGACCTCGGCCGCGGTGAGTGCCCGGGTGTAGACGACCACGCCGTCCACCATGCCGTTGAGCGTGTTTTGGTACTGTTGGCCGACGAAGAATTCCGTCCACGGCTTGTGTAGGGTCATGCTGGACGACGAGCCCAAGGCAACCCCGTTTTTGTAAAAGATGCCGGTGGCGGTGGCGTTGACATAGGTGAAGACCAGATGCTGCCAGACATTGAGGTCCAGGGTGCCCGGGGGGTTGAACGCCTGGGTGCCGTCGGCGCCAACCCACAGGTTGCAGCCGGCATCGGTGCCGAAGTAAAATGCCCATTGCCCCCACTGGTCCCGGGAGATGATGCGCTGGTTGTTATTGACGCAATTCGCTGGCTTGATCCAGAACTCCACCGAGTAGGAAGCGGGCTGCCAGCCGCTGAACGAGGTGGTTACCCGGGAGTCGTAACCGTCAAAGGAGATGGCGCCGTTGTGCCTGCCGCTCGCGTTCCAGACGGCATCGGTGACCGAGCCGTTGTGGTTGCCCGCGGTGTCGTAGGCCGTGGAGCCGCTGGTCTCGTCGAACTTCCAGTGGAATTTCACGTAGGTCGACAGCAAGGACTCGGTGGTGAACGAGGTCTCGGCGGAATACCCGGTCCAGGCGCCCTGGTCGTCCTGATAGCGAACCTGCCAGTAATAGGTGGTGTCCGGGGACAGGGTCGCGTCGAGGGTATGGCTCGCCTGGCCGGAAACCGGTCCGGTGTCGTAGAGGATGTTGGCGTCGAAATTCGCACCCGTGCCCGTGCTGATCCGCCACTGGCTGGCCCGGTGCGGGTCGCCATCGCCGTCGGAATAGGCCGAGGCCGTAAGGGTCGGGGTGCGCGACACCCCGGTGGCGCCGGCGGCCGGACTGCTGTTCACGGGCGTATCGGGCAGGAAATTGGCCACGGTGTCGAAACTGGCCTCGGCGGACCAGTCGGACCACAGGCCGCTGATGTCCCGGTGCCGCACCTGCCAGTAATAGGTGGTTGCCGAAGCGAGCGCGGTTGCCAGGGGATACGTGGTGAGATGGTCCGTGTCTTCGCCGGAATCCACCACCAGGTTGCCGCCGGTATAATCACCGCTGGCAGTGGAGATCCGCCACTGGGAGGCCCCGTGGCTGTCGCCCGGATTGGGGTCGGAAAAGGCCGAGGAGGTCAGGGTCGGGAGCGCGCTGTCGATGGTGGTGTTCCTGGGCGAGGAAGCCGCGGGGAGCTGGGGCGCGCTGTTGATGAAGGTGGTGAACGAGGTCTCGTCGGACCAGGAAGACCACAGGCCGGTATTGTCACGGTACTGCACATGCCAGGAATAGGTGGTGCCCGGCATCAAGGCGGCCTTTGGCGAAGTCGATTCACTGGAAAGGCTGGCAACCGGCTCGCCTGCTACGTATTTTCGGACCAGGACCTGGTCAACATAGATGTCCAGCGCCCCATACGAGGAGTTGGTGTCCACCACCCCCAGAAAGATGTCCAGAGAGGTCCCGGTCGGTGAATAGCTGGTCAACGTGGTTGCATGGTTGCCGCCTCCCTGCTGTGAAATCGAGAAATCTGTGCTGGTTCCCTGCCGCGTGATCTGCACGGTGACCGTAATATCGCTGCCACCACCGATGCCGGAGTTGACTCCTGAACGGTTACTGCCGTTGGCCTGCTCTGGGCATTGCATCCAGTCAGCGCACCAGCCCTCGCCGAAACCGATGTGCTTGGTCGTCGCAGGCAAGGCGGAAGCGGCATTGGCTGGCGTTCCCGCCGCCTGATCGTAGAATCCCAGGAAGTCCGAGCCCTGGCCGCCCCGGTCGCCGACCATGCGCACCTTGGCCTTCAGAACGACGTTGTCGTCGAATGCGGTTATGCTCCGGATAAAGCGCCAGCCGCTGTTGTTGCTGGAGCCGTAGGCATAGCCGCCGGATTCGCTCATCCCACTGCTCTCCCATAAACCCGCATCCAGGGTGCCGTCCCCGAAATCGTCGAAAAGATCGAACACCGCCTTGCCGTCGCTTGCCGCTGCCACGGCCGGATTGCCGTAATAAAGGAATATCTGGTCAGTCCCGGCATTGGGGACCTTGACCCAGATGGTGGAGGTCCCGCCGGTGTTCCAGGTCTCGATCCAGTATGAAAGCGGGGTGCCATTGCCATCAAAAAAACGGAGGTCTTCGCCATTGGCGCCGGCCACTTTGGAGTAGTCAAAGGTTCCATGGGACAGTTCCACCTTGACCTGGTAATCGGGGATGGAGGTGGCCGGCAGAAGCGAGACGGTCCGCCGGTATGCGGACCGCCAGACATTGTCGTTGAAGATATGACTGGTGAGATCCAGGATGGTGCCGCTGTCATAGCTGTTCGCATCGCCGTATGCGCCGGAACTCTTTCGTACCTGCCAGCGGGAGGTGCTGTGGGTATTGCCGGCATCCGGATCGGAAAAGGCGGAGGCACTCAGGGTTGGGGTCAGGTTCACTCCGGTGGCGGCGTTGGCCGGCGAAGAGTTGCTGGGAGTGTTGGGAGGGGCGGAAACAGCGAGGCCTGCAAAAGCCAGGAGAAAGACTGTTGTGAAAACCAGGACTGGTTGTGACCTGTACAGAGTTGCCATAACAGCCTCGTTTCTCGGATTCCAGGACGAAATCACCACGGCGTCACCTCGTTCCACAGCTCGACAAAGGGCCAGGTGTTGCCGCCGGTGTAGGGCCCGCCGCCGCCTGCGGCCCCGTCCACCTCGTGGCACCCTCCCAGACTGGCGGGATCCACTGTTCGTACGGCAAAGCCCGGGAAGAAGCCGTGGCCGTGGTCGGGATTGCCGGCGTAGCTGGGAATGCCGCCTTTGAGCACCTGCTTCCGGTGGTTGAAGTCGAGGCAGTTGGTCTGCATCAGTCTGGGCAAGCCCGAGTTGTGGGGCACATGGCATTTGGAGCAGGGGAAGGTGTGTTCCTGGTTGTTCCCCCAGCCCCGCACGGTTTCATGGATCCGGTCCACGGTCTTCCAGGCCGTGTTCTTGTTGATGCCGTCGGTGAGATTGGCCTTGGTGTGGCACCGGAGGCAGAGTCCGGCGAAGACCTCGTCCTCCTCGGTGATCGTGCCGCCGGCGTCGTGGATATTGCTGTTGGTGTCAAAGGTCACCCGGTCGGTGTGCCAGTGACGGTCCTGGGTGTTGTCATAGCCGGAACATCCTGACTGGCAGCCATCGGTGGAGGGCGTGCCGGTCATCTCGGGCGAGTCTTCCTGGTAGGGCGATGTGAGCCAGGTGCCCTTCAAGAGGGGCACGCCATAGCCCTGGTTCATGCCCAGGGTCAGGGAGACGCCGTGCGGGTCGTGGCAGGGGGTGCACAGGCCGCCTATCTGGTGCGCGGCCTCGTCCCCTTCGCTGGTGCCGTTGAGGCCCTTGAGGCTGCTTGAGGCCATCATGTGGCCCCCCTGGTTGGTGCGGCCCCCCCGGAAGGGGAAGCGCTGCTTGGTGCCGCTGTAACTGGTGCCGAAACGCAAGCCGTCCTTGTAGCCCATGATTGGCTTCGAGGCCCCGAAGGTCTGCTGATAGCCCCAGGGGGTTTGGCCGATGGTGGCGGTCATGTGACAGTCGAAGCAGAGATCGGCGCCGGTGTTGTAAGGGCTACGGTCCGCATCGTCGGTATTGGCCTGCGGAAGGTAGGAGACGGTGTAGCCGCCCTTGCCGGCGAAGGTGTTCTTGAGGAGCCCGCCACTCTGGTCGCCGGCGAAGCTGCGGTAGCTGGAGGTACTGCCCACGGCCGCCGAGCCGTGGGCGTTGTGGCAGTCGAAGCACAGGACGTTCGCAAAGCCGCCCCGGGTGTTGGCGATGGTGGCGTCGAGGCCGGTGGCCGGATCGAAGCCGCCCTGGTTGCTTATGGCGTTGCCGTGGGCCGAGAAGGACTTGATGAGGTTCTTCGCCGCCACCTTTGGGTACGAACTGGTGGTGTACTTGCCCCAGGTGGTGGTGCCGGTCTGGGAGTAGCGGGCGGCGATGGAGCTGCGGTCCCAGGCATACTGGCGGGGGGTGTTGCAGTCGGCGAAGGGCTCGGTGTCGTTGTTCTGGTCGCTGTGGCAGGACAGGCAGTGGAGGTTGAGCTTGGCGATCTGGGCGCGGGCGCCGTCGGCGAGGTAGCCGATGCCGGTGGCCGCCTCGCTGTAGGCGGTGGGCCTGCTGCCGGCGCCGTAGAGGACCAGATTGACCACCGCACCGGGGGTGGCGGTGCCGCCGTGGAAGGCGAGGTTGATGCTGCCGTCGCTGTTGGCCTCCCAGTGGCACTGGTAGCAGTGCTGGCCCTCGACGGTCACCCCCTGGACATGGTGGGAGCTGCCGGCGAACTGGCCGGTGATGGGGGCCCGGTTGCCCAGGGAGACCGAGTGGCAGCCGAGGCAGGCCGACTGGCCCCACTGGGCGGTGGTGCCGCCGTGGCAGGAGATGGTGGCACAGGTGGAGCCGTTGGCGTCGAAGGTGTAGGCAAAGCTTATCCCGGCGCCGGCCGCCAGGTCGTAGGCGTTGTTCAGGTGGTTGGCCTGGCCGCTGATGCTGTTGCCGGTGGCGGTGGTGTTGGCGTGGCAGCTGCTGCAGCCAAAGCCGCTGTGGGCGGCATGGGAGTTGGCCTTGGGCGCGGCGTTGGCATAGACCGGTCCAGAGTCGTGGCAGCCGGTGCAGTCGACCTCGGTGGCCGACTCCCACGCCGGTACGGCATGGGCCGCGATCCGGAGGCCGGTGGCCACGAAGGTGCCGTCGTGATGGCAGTCACTGCAGACGGTGGTGTTGAACTGGCTGCTGCCGCCGTCCTTGAAGCGGGGCATGTTGCCGGTGTCGTGGCAGCGGCCGCAGGGGGCACCGACATTGCCGGCTGCCGCGACGTGGGCGGGGTGGGCGTCCTGGAGGCCGTGGCAGGAGTCGGCCGAGCCGCAGCCGCCGCCAGGAGCACCGCCGCCGCCGCCGTGGGCGAAGCTGTCGGTGTGGGCGTGGCAGGTGACGCAGGAGTTGCCGTTTTGGCCCCAGTTGTGGTTGTTGGCATGGTTGGTGTCCGGATGGGGATCGCCGCCGGCAGCATGGCAGGCGTCGCAGACGCCGTTGTTGGCAGCGTTACTGGGGTCGAGATCCCGAAGATCGGTGTCGCTGGCCTCGAGCCCGGTGATGGCCACCGGGTTGCTGGCGCCGCCCACCTTGCCGTCGATGGTGGGCAGCACCATGGCCAGCTTGCTGGTGCCGTGCACCTCGTGGCAGTCTTCGCACTGGTAGCCGGGGCTGGTGGCGTAGTCGGCGCTGTTGCCGTAGGCCGGGAAGGCGGTGGCGGCGTTGGTGTTGTAGCGGCCGGAGACGGCGCCCGAGTGGATGCTGGCCTCGGCGGTGGCATCGAAGCCCAGGGCGCCGGCTGACGCCTGGCCCTTCTGGTGGCAGTCGAGGCAGACCTCGGAGATGGTGGAGGTGGAGGCCAGGCCGTCGTCGGGCACGGTCTCCAGGCGCAGGGCATCGCCCAGGGCGCCGGAGAAGTGGGCGCTGGTGGAGCTGTGGCAGGCGGTGCAGGCATAGGCCGGGCCGTTCTGGCCGTGCAGGGTGGCCGGGTAGCTGCCGCTGACCCCGTGGCCGGTCAGGTAGTAGCCGTAGGTGGTGCCGTCGCCGGCCTTGTTGGGGGCGGGCACGCCGGAGCCGTCCTGGGCGCTGTTGGCGGGCGTTTCGTCATGGCAGCTGATGCACCACAGCTCCTTGCCCGCCTTCAGGGCGCCGTTGGGCTCGTAGATCCCCGTCCGCCAGTTGGCCTTGGCGCCGTAGGTCTGGTTGTTGACCCCGTCGTAGGAGCCGCCCGGCGAATGGCAGTTGTTGCAGACGGTGGTGGCCGCCAGGGTGGTGGCGCCGTCCTTGAAGTTGGGGAAGGCGTTGGTGTCGTGGCAGGCGCCGCAGCCCACGGCCGGGCCCCGGAGGTCGTCGGCATCGTTTTCGGTGTGGGTGGAGTGGGTGGCGTAGGTGCCCTTGCCGCCGATGCCCTCGCCGCCGAAGCCGTCGTCGTGGCCGTGGCAGGAGTCGCAGCCAGAGCCGCCAGCGCCGCCGCCGCCATGGGCAAAGCCGCCGCTGTGGGGGTGGCAGGCGATGCAGTTCTTGGCTGCCTGGCCGCCGCCGACATTGCTGTGCAGCTGGTCGGCAGCGCTGCCATCGTTCCGGAAATGGCTGGTCTGGGTATGGCAGACCTCGCAGACGCCGTCGCGGTTGGCATCGCCGTCGGCATAGGAGTTGGCACCGCTGGTGGCAAAGAGGCGTACCGTCTTCTTGCCGCTGTTGGGGGTGGTGATCTCGTTTTTGATCAGCTTGCCATAGAAGATGGCGAAGGTGTTGCCCACCGCTGCCTTGGTCAGGTCGATGGCCGGGCTGACGGTGAGGGTGTCGCTGGTGGTGTCGAGGATCCGGGCGTTGTAGCTTGGGTTGGCGGTGTTGGGGACGAGGATGGAGTCGTTGAACTGGTCCTCGGCCCAGCCGGCGCCGGCCATGGTCAGGGTGCCGGAGCCGTACGGGTGCTCCTGGTCCGGCGGCGCCGAGGTCATGCCGGTGGAGATGCCGGTGGCCTGGGCGGCGCCGTAGGTCTGGTACTGGAGCTGGTGGTGGGGCCAGTGGCAGGTGCGGCATTCGATGGCCCAGACGCCGTAGCGGTTGGTGGTGTTGGCGCTGGAGTGGGTCTTCACCACCAGGTGCGGCAGCACCACCTGGTTGTGGCAGCTCAGACAGAGGCTGTCATAGGGGGTAGCGCTGTTGACCCAGGGGGGCGGCGTGTCGCTGACGACGTAGTGGCACCCCGGGCAGGCGGTGTTGGTGCTCAGGTTGTGGGGATAGTCGGAGCCGAACCGGTCGGCTGCCGCCGAGCCGGCGAGGAGAAGGCCCCCCAGGATGCCTGCCAGAACCGCCCGCGCCACGCTGCTCATGCCCATTCTCCTTCAACCGATCCGATTGGCCCCACGGTCATCACTCCGGGCGCACGGCATCCTATTTGCCCACCTTGACCACCACGGTATCCAGGACCAGATCCTCGTCCATCCGGCTGTTCATGGTGGTGTCCACCAGGAAGTAGAAGACATAGCCCCCTGGCGGCAGGCCGGTGGTCTGGAGGAGTGGCGTGTGGGCATGGCGGTCGGTGAGCGGCCCCTGGTAGCTGAAGGCCGCCCGTTGGCTCCAGAGCTGCCGGGCCTGGTCGTAGAAGAACCAGCCCCAGGGGGAGCGGAGGGCCAGCACCCAGTCGGAGCCCTGGCCCAGGGCCTCGCCGGCCGCCAGGCCGTAGGAGAGCCGCAGGGGCTCGCCCCGGCGCAGCACCAGCGGGCCGTCGCTGTCGTTGGCCTTGAGATCCGGCAGCGGCGCCGGCAGGGGCGCCAGCACTGGGAAGACGATGTCGTCCAGCCAGGCGCTGGCCGTCTCGGCCCCGCCCGCCCGCCGGTACTCCCAGCGGCAGAGATGGCTGCCAGCGGCCAGCGCAATCTGGGCCTGCCGCCAGTCCTGATCCCCGGACCAGGCCCCCTTCTCCACCCCGTCCACCAGGAGGCGCAGCTGGTCGCTGCCGGTGGCGTCCGTCATCCGCAGCCAGAAGGAAAGGGGACCGGGCTCCAGCATCTGCAGCCGGACCTCGAGATAGGCCATGGCATGCGGCTCCAGCCCCGTCGGCGCCTGGGCGGCATAGCGGCCCCGGTGCGGCCCCTGCTCCTGGAGCAGCCAGGGGGCGGCGCCGCCGGTGAGCCACGGGAAGGTCCGCCAGTCCCCGGACTCGAAGGTCTCGCTGCGCAGGGCGGGCAGGAAATGGGCGCCGGCGGCCCGCCGGCCGGTCATGGTCAGGACACAGGTTGGCGCACCGCCCGTACAGTCGCCACTCCAGCCAGCGAAGAGCTGGCCGGCTGCCGGGCTGGCGGTGAGGGCCACGGCGCTGCCCTGGGCGAACTCCGCCACGCAGTCGGTGGGGCAGTCGATGCCCCAGAGCTGGCTGGCCACCGTGCCCTCGCCCTCGACGCTGACGGTCAGCTCCTGCCAGACGACGGTGGCCAGGAAGGAGGCCTCGATGACGTGGTCCTCCCGGAGATCGGCAAAGAGATAGCGGTCCCGGGCACCTTGCGAGACGCCGTCCACCACCACGTCGGCGATGGCGTAGCCCGGGTCGGCAACGATGGCGAAGGCCTGGTCGCCGCCCTCGGTGACGCTCACCGTGCCCGCCGGGGTGATGCGGCCGTGGTCGCCGGCGCTGGCCCGGATGACCACGGTGGACAGGGGCACAAAGGTCGCCTCCACGGAGTGGTCGGCGACGATGTCGGCCAGGCGGTAGCTGCTGACCGGCCCCTGATCGACGCCGTCCACCAAAAGGGCCGCCACCTTGTAGCCAGGATCGGGGCTGATGGTGAAGTTCAGCTCGCCGCCGTGGGCCACCGGCAGGACGCCGGCCGGGCTCAGCCGACCGTGGCCAAGGGCCACCGCCGCCACCTGGTAGAGCCGGGGGGCGAAGGTGGCGGTCAGGGCGTGGTCGGCCCGCACCGCCGGCAGGGTGTAGCAAGAGGCCGCCAGGCCGGTGACGCCGGCCACCGGCACGCCGTCCAGCTCCAGGCTGGCGATGGCATGGCCCTCGTCCGCGGTCAGCAGGAAGGGCTGGTCGTCGCCGTCCAGCACCGTGATGGCGCCCGCCGGCATCAGGCTGCCGCCGCCCACCGCGGTGGCGGTGACGGTGTGGACGCTGCCCGGCAGGCCGAACACCTGCACCCCTTCGGCATCGGCCACGAAGAGGCGGCCGGACCGGGGCCCGACGCCGATATCGAGGGGGGTGGCCAGGGGCAGGGCCGGATCGAACACCGCGCCCTGGCCCATGCCCAGGGCATCGAACAGCTGCACCACGTTCTGGTAGGCATCCACCACCAGGAGGTCACCGTCCCCGGCCATGGCCAGGCCCACCGGCTTGACCAACTGGCCGGTGCCGACGCCGAAGCTGCCCAGGCGGCGCAGGAAGCGCCCCTGGTTGTCGAACACCTGCAGCCGGGCGCCCTGGTGGTTCCCCATGGGGGAGCTGACCAGGGGCAGATCGGCGACGATGATCTCCTGGCGGGCCTCGTCGATGGTGATGGCGGTGGGGTAGCTGAGCTGGCCGTCGCCGCTGCCCGGGCTGCCGAACACCAGCAGCCGGCTGCCGCCCGGGGCATAGACCAGGATTCTTCCGGCCAGCGCGTCGGCGACGAAGATGCGGCCGCTGGCGGCCACGGCGATGGCCAGGGGCCGCTTGACCTCGCCAGCGCCCTGGCCGAGCTGGCGCTGGGGCGCAAGCTCGGGGGAATAGACGGTGACGCTCTCGGTGCCGCTGGCGCCGACCAGGATGCTGCCGTCCGGCGCCACCGCGACGCTGCTCGGCCGGGCCAGTCCGGACAGGACCCGCAGCCGGCTGCCGTCCCGGCCGTAGACGGTGAGGCGGCCGGGGTCGGCCTCCACCACATAGAGATTCTCGTCGCCGTCCACCGCCAGGGCGGTGGGCATGGCCACCACCAGCCGGCCCAGGCGCTGGTAGTCGGCGCCAGCCGCGACCGGCGGCAGCAGACAAGCAAGGCCAAGGAGGACAACCAGCGGGAGTGGAAACCAGAAGGCCTTCATGGGCATGCCCTCGTCTCAGGCTTGAGCACGGCGCAAACGGTGCGGCCGGGGGTTGTTATTTCCCGGGGAGTCCCGTCGACTGCCGACGGGACCCCCCGGGTGGCGGGCAGGGGGCGGTCCCCAGGCCCGAAAGGGCGCCCGGATGGGGGCCAGCTGCTGGCGTCGGGACCAGCTCCCCAGGACGAAGGGAACCACGTGGTCCCAGCAGCCGCGGACGTCGATCGTACCGGGCAGAAGCCGGGCCTCTCTCCCCGCATTCCTGGCCATGTTTCCAGGGTAGAAGATGTCTGTCTTGGCAACAAGACAGACTCTTCTTCCACCAGGCTGCCTTTTTGGTGAACCCATTTCACGGGCTGGCGGTCGTGCTGGGAGCCAGGAGGGCGGGCCTCCGGGACTGGCAGACCCATCGGCGGCGTGGTAAAAGGGATACCAAACAGGGGCGGCTGCCGCTGTCCCGAGCCAAGGGAGGGAGACAGACATGGACACCATCGGTTTTGTGGGCGGAGGCCGCATGGCCAGCGCCCTGATCCGGGGCATCCTCACCGCCAATCTCAAGGCCAAGGACCAGATCCTGGTGGCGGATCCGGATCTGGAGCGCCGGGAGATCCTGGCCCGGGATTTCGGGGTATCGGTGGCTGCGGACGGCCGGGCCATCCTGGACTGGGCCGGGATTATTGTCCTGGCCGTGAAGCCGCAAGTGATGGCTCCGGTGTTGGCCGGGCTGGCCTCGGGCCTGTCCGGTCGCCATCTGGTGATCTCCATCGCCGCCGGCATCCCCATCGCCTATCTGGAGCAGTGCCTGGCCGGCTGTGGCTGCCGTCTGGTGCGGGTCATGCCCAACACCCCGGCCCTGGTGCTGAGCGGCGCCTCGGCCGTGGCCGCCGGGCGTTCGGCCTCCGAGGAGGATCTCTCCACCGTGCTCACCCTGTTCCGGGCGGTGGGGCAGGCGGTGGTGGTGGAGGAGCGCCTCATGGATGCGGTCACCGGGCTGTCCGGCTCAGGACCCGCCTATGTGCTCCGCATCATCGAGGCCCTGATCGATGCCGGGGTGCGGGAGGGACTGCCGAGGGAGGTAGCCCGCACCCTGGTGCTGCAGACGGTAACCGGCAGCACCAGGCTTCTGGCCGAGACAGGCCAGCACCCCGCGGCGTTGCGGGACATGGTCACCTCGCCGGGCGGCACCACCATGGCCGGCCTGGCGGTGATGGAGAGGGCCGGCCTGGCCGGCCTGCTCATGGACGCGGTGGCGGCAGCCACCGACCGCTCCCGGGAGCTGGGGAGCCACCTGGCCGCCGGCGTCTGAAGACCTGGCCCCATGGCCGTCTCGTCCATTGGCATTATCACCAAGAAGGGGGCGCCGGAGCCACGCCAGCTGGCAGCCGAGCTGGCCGATTGGCTGCGGCGGCGCGGGCTGTCGGTGGCCGTGGATCGGATCCCGGCCGACACCGATCTTCTGGTCATCCTGGGGGGAGATGGCACCCTGCTCCACGCCGCAGGGATGGCCAGCCAGCTGGATATCCCGGTGGTGGGCATCAACCTCGGCGGCCTGGGCTTCCTGACCGAGGTGGGGGCAGGCGAGGTCTACGACGTTCTGGAGCAGATTCTGGCCGGCCGGGCAACGATCCGGAAACGGATGATGCTCCAGGCCCGCCTGTCCTCGACCGCTGCCACCACCGGCTGGCAGACCGCCCTCAACGAGGTGGCCATCAGCAAGGCCCATGTGGACCGGCTGGTCAGTCTGTCCACCTGGTCCGACGACGAGTATCTCACCACCTACAAGGCCGACGGCCTGATCTTCGCGACCCCCACCGGCTCCACCGCCTACAACCTGTCCGCCGGCGGCCCCATCGTCCATCCCGGCTTCGACAGCATCGTCGTCACCCCCATCTGCCCCTTCATGCTGGAAAGCCGGCCCCTGCTCCTGCCGCCCGGCGTCCGGCTGGTCACCCGCATGGCCGGGCCGGCCCAGGACGTACGGGTGATCGTCGACGGCCGCTTCGCCTGGTCCATGGGGGAAGAGGATCGCCTGGAGATCCAGGCCTCCCCCCGGCCCTTGCAGCTCATCGGCTCACCCAGTCTGACCTACTTTGAGATCCTCCGGGGCAAGCTCAACTGGGGCGGCCGGCCCGCCGCCGCCAGCTGAAGACGCCCCTGCCCTCCCCAGGTGCATGGTCTCGTCAGTCCAGGGGGGCGAAAAGGTCATCATCCTCGGCATCGACGGGTGAGGGCGCAGGCTGGCTGGATTCAGGGGGGGAGACGGACACCTGCGCCATAAAGTTCCGTTCCAAATGCGACAGGAAGGCCAAGCGCCGTTTCAAGAAGCCGTCATGGTCACCGGCCTCCAGAAGGGGGAGGGAGTCCGGCTCGATGGCGTGGCTTTCCAGAACCCGGTTTTGGACCCGGGGATCCAGGTTCAGAAGCCAGTTTTTGGCCTGCCCAGAGCGGGCTGGGTCAACATCGAGAATCCGGTTGGCAGGACTCCGGCGGAGATCGCCGTCGCTGACGGAGGCGCACACGGTGGCCATTGCCCCCGGCCCGCGCTGCAGCAGCAGGCTGGCGGCACCATCCAGGCCCAGCGGAGACCCGTCTGGCCTCAAGGGCTCTCTCGCCAGCAGTACGCACACCAGCGCCCGCAGTCGGGATGGCCCGGGGGGTAACCGTCTGCCCTCGTTGCCACAAAGCTTGGGTCTCCGGGGACCCGAGCTCTTCCACCAGGATCTCCAGCAGCACTCCATCCGCCTCCCGATCCTCGACCAGCACCAGCAAGGGAGCATGGGCCAGCTTGTCCGCGACCCGCGCCTCGGTGATATTCCGGACCTGGACGGCCGCCGCGTGCGGACCCCTGGATGGCGGCTGCTTTCGGGGAGGGACCGCCACCGCTTTGGTCAGAATCTTGCGCCGTACCATCCGGGCGGAGTTGTACCATTGCGAGGTCTCAAGCAGGTCAGCATCCGGGACTTCCACACGGTGGACCTCCTCGGCTATCCGGTCGACCAGGCGATCAATGAGCCCAAGCAGCTCATCATCGCCATTCAGGGCGGTCGCTGCCAGGATGAACCTCACGGATGGTCCCCGTGCCCACTGCGTGCACGTTGCGCCCGGCGGATAGCGGCGACCTCGACGAAGTCTTCCTCGAATACCCCTGAAGGCCACCAATCGACCTCACCGTCAGCGGTGAGGCCGACCGCTTTGAGCTGGCTGCCCTCGTCCGTCATCTCGACAAAATAGAGCGCCACCTGCTCAGGGCGAATCTTGCCTTCGGCCACCCGACGCTGCACCCGCAGAAGGATGGGCTCGGAGCTGGTCTCCACGAGCAGTTGGCCGGGCCCCATGATGGCTGTGTCGATGAACAGGTCGGCGAGAGGGGCTTGTGCCGCGGCATGGAGGTGCAGCTCAGGCTGCTCGACGACATCCAAGAATGGCATGGAGGCATGTCGCTGGCGCCACAGCTGATGGACGACCACCGGCAGCACCTGTTGGACGCCTTCTCCCCCCTGGGCCAGATTGGTCTCCAGGGTGCTGCTGCGGCGGAGGCCCAGGCTGAAGCTGTCCGGGTCCTTTTTTAGCAACAAACGCCAGCCATCCATGTGCGCGGAGAACCAGGAGCCCACCTGGTCAGCCAGCTCACCATCCTGGCGCAACAACTGGGGAGCTTCAACACCACGGAGGCCGAGTCGGCCCAATACCTGCTCATTGGCATAGGCAGACAGCACCGAAGCGCGGGTGGGGCCAAGATGGATCATTTCGCCGAGCACGGCCCCTGCTGCCTTCCGCCAGGTATTCCACCGGGCACGCGGGGGCAGGAGGCCCTTGAAGATCGTTCCCGTTCCATGGGCTTCACCCGGTCCAGCCATGTCAAGGCTCTCTGGGGCGTGCATCTGATACGACCACACCTGGGGGGGCTCGTCAGCGGCGAGAGCGCTGCGGCTGAAGAGAGTGACTGTCAGGTCAAGGGGCAGGTCCCCATGGGAGGCAAGGATTCGAAACACAGGGCGTCGAAAGAAGGCGCCGCCGTGGACCAAATCAAGGAAACCGCTTCCGTAGCGCATGCCGCGGACCTCGACGGGCAACACCCTGCCGTCATCGCACTCCAGACCTCCAAGGAGGAGGCGTGGCAGACGGATGGCCGCGCTCTTGCCGCTGTTGTTCTTGCCGAGCACAAGCGTCAAGGGGGCGAGCCGCAGACGTTGGAACTGAGCGTCCGTGCCATCCCCACCATAGGCCTTGTAGCCCTGAAACCAGATCTCGTGGATTTTCATCTGCCGCCAGCTCTGATACTCAAGATCCGATCCCGATTCCGATAGCGACCCCGACCCCGAGAAGGCCCCGGCGGTAGGCGGCCTACTCCTCACCCTGTTCCAGCGAGGCGGCCAGGGCCTCCTTTTCCCGGGCCATGGCCTCCCGGCCGGCCTCGATGGCGGAGGCCAGGGTCCGCTTCTTCTCGTCCAGATATTCCCGGCCCTGGGCCACCAGCTCCTGGCCCCGGGCCTTGACCTCCTCGCTCTGGGCCAAGGTCTCTTTGCTGCGGGACAGAAGATCCTCCCCGCAGCGGCACAGATCCTGATGCAGATCGCAGGCCTTGTCGGCCAGCTCGTCCCGCAGGCGGGCCAGGCGTTGCCGGGTCTCGCGGCCGGTGGCCGGGGCCAGCAAAAGGGCCAGGCCAGCCCCCAGGGCGGCGCCGGCGACGAACCAGGGAAAGCGGCTGGAGCGATGGGAAGAAGACACGGACATGGCAACCTCCGGCAAGGGGAAGGAGGGGGAAAGGGGCTGGCGGCGCCAGGGTGGCTCAGCGGTCTTTGCCCCGGCGGAGCGCGGCGGCAAAGGCGCGCCAGCCGGCCACCAGGCCCCCGACCTGGGGTGCGACCGCAGCCAGGGCGTTCAGGAGCACGGCGCTGGTGCGCTCCAGGCGGTCGGCGGTGGCGGTAGCCCGGCCCAACAGTTGGTCGGTCTTGTCCAGACCCTGGCGGCAGCGACCGGCCAGGTCGTGGATCTCGTGGTCCAGGCTGGCCAGGCGCTGGCCCAGGGGAAGAAGGTCCTGGCTCAGGCGACTGGCCAGCCGCTCCACCGCCCCGGCCGCCCGGCCCAGGCGCAAAAAGGCGGGGACGGCGGCGATGGCCAACGCCAGTCCGGACAGGGCCAGGATGCCCAAGAAGAAGTCGCTGACAGTCATGGAGCCGCCTCCGGGGCCATTGGTGGACCCAGCGGCAATCTACCTGACAGATCGGCCGGGGTTCAAGGCTTTTCGGGGCGGGGCGCGGGAGGGGCAGGCGGGCGGCGGCGAGGGCCGGCAGCCTGCCAGATCATCAGCGCAGGGGATCAGTAGCGGCCGAATTCCTTGTCGTCCAGGGCGATCACCTCGCTGGGCTTGACGGCCTTGCCAGCCTTGCGGGGGCCGGGCAGGGCGTGGGCGGCCCGGGCCGGGGTGCTGCCCCAGCCGGTGCCGCCGCCGCTGGCCATGGCCGGGGCGGCGGTCATGCCGGCGGCCAGCATGCCGGCCCCGGCCTCGGTGCGCAGCCGGAAGCGCCGCAAGAGCTCCCGGAGCTGGTTGGCCTGGCTGGACAGCTCCTCGGCAGCGGAGGCGGACTCCTCGGCGTTGGCGGTGTTCTGCTGGGTGACCTCGTCGATCTGGCCCAGGCCCTCGTTGATCTGGGAGATGCCCTGGGCCTGCTCGTTGGAGGCGGCGGCGATCTCACCCACCAGGTCGGCCACCTTGGTGACCCCGCTCACGATCTCGTTGAGTGCCTGGGCGGTGTCGTTGGCGATGCGGGTGCCGTTTTCGGTCTTGGCCACCGAGCCCTCGATAAGCTCGGCGGTCTCCCGGGCTGCCTTGGCCGAGCGGGCGGCGAGATTCCTCACCTCCTCGGCCACTACGGCAAAGCCCTTGCCGTGGCGGCCGGCCCGGGCCGCCTCCACCGCCGCGTTCAAGGCCAGCAGATTGGTCTGGAAGGCGATCTCGTCGATCACCTTGATGATCTTCGAGATGTTGCGGCCAGCCTCGCTGATCGCGCCCATGGCCTGCACCATCTCCTGCATCTGATGGTTGCCCCGCTCGGCGGCGTCCCGGGCCTGGCTGGACAGCTGGTTGGCCTGGTTGGCGTTCTCGGCGTTTTGCTTGGTCTGGGAGCCCATCTCGGTCATGGAGCTGGTGATCTCCTCCAGGGAAGAGGCCTGCTCGGTGGCGCCCTGGGACAGGGCCTGGGAGGCGTTGGACACCTGGCCCGCCGCCGAGCTGACCTGCTCGCCGGTGACCGCGATGTGGCCCATGATCTGGTTGAGGTCGTCGCCGGTCTTCCTGAGGGCGCCCCGCAGGGCGTCCCGGTCGTCCTTGGGCTGGATCTGGAAGGTGAGGTCGCCGGCGGCCAGCTTCTGCATGGCATCCACCACCTCTTTTTGCAGGGAGTCGGCAAAGGCGTCCATGGTGGCCGCCATCTGGCCGATCTCGTCGCCCCGCTCCAGGCGCAGCCGGTCGTCGAGATGGCCCTTTTCCATCTCGGCGATCATCTTCACCACCTTGGCAATGGGCCGGGTGATGGAGCTGGTGATGAAGAAGGCCACAGCAATTCCCACCACCAGGGCGATGAGGAGGCCAACGTAGAGGGTGGTGGTGGCGCTGGCCAGGGATGCGACCGCCTCGTCGGTCTTGCCGGTGGTGCCTTCCATCCCCGCCAGAGCCATGGCCTCGGCGGCCTCCAGCACCCTGGCCGCCGCCTCGTTGCGCTTCTGGCCCAGGCTGTCCAGGGCCTTCCAGGTGGCCATCAGGCTGGTCATTGCCTGGCGGTACTGCTCGGCCGCGGCGCGGACCTCTTTCAGCTGCTGGATGTTCTCGGCGGAGCGGGTGATCGGGGCCAGGGCGGCCAGCTTCTCCTCGATCCTGGGGAAGGCAGTCATGGCCTCCTCGATGCCCTTGAGCTGGCGGGTGGCCTGGCTCTGCCAGTTGGCCAGCCGCACGCCGTTGCCGAGATCGATGATGTCGTTGACCCAGGTGATCTTGTCCAGCCGCTCCAGGAGCTTGGCGTGCTCCTTGCCCTCGCTGATGTCCTTGGCCATCTTCTCGTTCTGGTTGGTCAGAAAGTCGTAGCAGCCGTCCATGAAGGCCTTGGCAACGGTGCCCATCCGGGCCCGCTCTTCGGTCATCCTGTCGTTGGCGGCGACCGTCTCCTGGACCAGTCCCTCGTACTCCTTGAGGCTGCCCTCGATCCGCTCCAGCTGGCTCTTGAGCTTGACGAGATGCACGGCTCCGGTCACCAGCTCACCGGCATCGCCGATGTGCTTGTGCAGCTCGGCCAGGGACTCCCGGGCCTCCTTGAGAAAGGCCTCGTCATCGGTGAAGCCGTAGCCCCGCATGGCGTACATCGCGGCCCGGGAGGTGCGCTCGATGTCGTTGGCCTCTTCCACCTCCGGCACATACTCGTTCTGGATCTGGTCGACCAGGTTGTCGACGCTGCCCATCTGGACAATGGCCACCCCGCCGAGGATGCCCGCGATGAGCACCAGGGCGCCAAATCCCAGACCGATCTTCATGCCAAGCTTCATCTGCATCGCTCAGGTCTCCTTGTCGAAGGAATGACGGTCCCGGAGGCGCCAGGCCTCAGGCGGCTTCCGTGGCGGCGCTGATCTGGGCCAGCTCCTCTTCGTAGAGCAGCTTGTTGACGTCCAGGAGGATCTTCACCTCCTGGCCCATCTTGCCCATGCCCTGGATGAACCGGCTGCCGGCGCCTTTGCTCGTGCGGGGCGGCGGCTCCACCTGCTCGGCCGGGATGTCGGCCACCTCCCGCACCTCGTCCACCACCAGGCCGACCGTGGTGTCGTTGATGTTGACGACGATGATGCAGGTGCGGTCGTCGTATGGCCGGGTGGCCAGGCGGAAGCGGGTGCGTACATCCATGACCGGGATCACCTTGCCCCGGAGGTTGATCACCCCCTTGACAAAGTCCGGCATGTCCGGCAGCTCGGTGATGCGCTGGATGCCGATGATCTCGGTGACGTACCGGATCTCGATGCCGTAGTCCTCGCCGGCCAGGTGGAAGGTGAGGTATTTGTCTTTCTGGGTATCCTCCTCGTCCTCGTCATAGAGATCGTCGTCCAACCCCACTGCCTGTTTGTCTTTGGCCATCGTTTCTCCTCCTGAAGTTGAACCGCGGTTCGGGAATGGGCTTGGCCATTTGGTCGTCAAGGGAAGGCCCGGGTCTGACCGGTCTGACCCGGCGCACCTGTCGGACGCGCCCGACCCGACCACGGCCCCCTGCGGAGCTATCCGGTCTGCCGCAGGGCCAGGAGCGCTGCGCCGGCCACGGTGACCGCAAACGGCTCATCCTCGGCCACAAAGTGGCAGGTGCAGGCCGGGGGCCCTGGCAGGGCCGGGGGGCCGCTGCCGGCTTCCGGCAGGCCGAGGCGGAAGACCTCGCCCGGGGGCAGGATGTCGGCCAGAAAGCGGCCGGCGATGGTGTTGAGGATCTCGGCCAAGAGATCGTTCTCCTGGGCCGGTCCGATCTCGCCCATGACCGGACCGTAGACCGTGGCGGCCAGGCCGGCCAGAAGATCCGGGCTCATGGCCAGGCAAAGCTCGCCGGCCGCCGGCTCCCGCACCGGCAGGCGGGTCCAGGGCCAGTCGGCGGCCGGCGGCGGCGCCTCGCCGGGGGCTTGCGGCAGCACCTCGGTGAAGGCCAGGTTCTCGATGGTGGCGGTGACCGCCTGGATCATCCCTTCCTGCCAGGAGGCGCATTCAGGGGCCATGATCGTCCTCCGTTGCCGGTACGAGGTGGGCCAAGGCCTTCATAAGGCCGGCTGGGGTGATGGGCTTGGCCAGGACCGCCAGGGCGCCCCGGGCGGTCAACTCCGCCTCTTTGGCCGGATTGCCCGCCGAGGTGATGACCAGGACCGGCACGGAGCACAGCTTCGGGTTGGCCTTCATCCATTTGAGCAGGGTCTCGCCGTCCATGAGCGGCATGGTCAGGTCGGTGACCAGAAGATCCACCGGCAGCTCGCGGATGCAGGCCAGGGCCTCCTGGCCGTTGGCCAGCTCGACGAATTCCGCCTCTGCCAAGCCGATGATCGCCAGGCAGCGGCGAACAAACATGCGGGCGGTGGCCGAATCGTCGACAATGGCGATCCGCATCATGGCAGGTCTCCTTGGCCGGGCCGGAGCGAGGCGGCGATGGCCCGGTACTCCTCCTGGATAGCCAGAAACAGCTGGGAGAGCTCCTGGGCCGACAACCGGACATGCCGGGGATACTCCGGATCCAGGGGATAGTGGAGGCTGTCGGCCCCGGTGCCGATGCCGGCCATCATGGCCAGTTGGTCGGCCAGGTGCACGGTGTAGGCCAGGGTGCGGATTCCGGGGGCGGCCGCAGCCGGCCGGTGGTGGCCGCCGATCACCGAGGGCAGCGGCTCGGGCAGCTGCCAGTGGCCGGCCAGATCCTGGCCGACCGCGCTGTGGCTCACGCCGGTAGCCGCGGCCTCCAGGGCGCAGAAGTCCGGGGCCGGCTGGCCCGAAAGCGCAGCCAGGCCGGCCAGGACCTCGGGTCCTGCCGCGGTAAGGAAATCGGACAGCACCGCCTTGCCGATGTCGTGCAGCAGGCCGGCGGTGAAGGCCAGGTCCGGGTCGACTGCTTCTGTCGTGTGGCTGGCCAGGGATCGGGCCGCCAGGGCGGTGAAGAGGTCGTGGCGCCACAGATCGCCCCGCTGGCCCTGGTAGCCGGTCAGGGGGCTGGCAAAGACCGAGTCTGCCGCCTTGGACAGGGCGATGCCCACCACCAGGCTCTCCCCGACCAGGGCCAGGGCCCGCTCGACGCTGGTCACCGCGGCCGGCCGGCCAAAGGCCGCCGAGTTGACCACCCGGAGCACCTGGGCGGTGAGGATGGCGTCGGTCTCGATGATCCGGAGCACATCCCGGGGGGCGTGGCGCGGATCGCCAGTGACCTTGAGCAGCTGGCCGGCCTGCACCGACAAAAGCGGCACCCGGCGTACCGCGGCCAGGATCTCGTCCACCCTTTCGCCTCCGTTCACAGTCGCCACTCCCCTTTGGCATGGGAGCTCAGGATGACGGCGCCGGTGTCGACGGCCACCGACACGGTGCGGCTGATGTGCCCGCCCACATCCTCGGCGCGGGGCCCCATGCCGAAGCCCCACAGGATCTTCTTCACCGCCAGGATGTTGCGCTTGCCGATATTGAAGGTGTTGTTGGGGTCGAGCACGTTGGCCCCGCCGGCCAGCTTCACAATCAGGCCCGCCGGCAGGCCGGCGGCGCCAACGCCCCGCATCGCCTGCACGAGGGCCGGAATGCCGGTGTCGGCGAAGTAGCCGGGTCGATCCTGGACCCGCTCCGGGCTGATGTCGGAACTGGGCAGGGCCACGTGCACCATGCCGACGCTGCGGGTGCGGGGGTCCAGCAGCACCACCGCCACGCAGGAGCCCAGGGCAAAGGTCTTGAGCACCGTGCCCGGGGTGCGGGAAGCGGCCAGCTCGCCGACCCCGATGACGATGGTGTCAGCCACCGGCCGCTCCTGGGGGGATGAGGCCCAGACGGGCCAGCTCGTCCCGGAGCCGCTTGCGGTCGATGGGCTTCACCAGATAGCCCTCGCAGTGGCCCTGCATGAAGGCCTGCATGATGTTCTTGGCGTCGTCCAGGGCCGTGGTCATGACCACCTTGACCAGGGCCCGGCCGCCGATCCCCCGCTGGGCCTCCAGACGCCGGATCTCCCGCAGCGCCTCCTGGCCGTCCAGGCCGGGCATCATGATGTCCAGACAGACCAGGTCGTAGGGCTCCCCCCGGTCCAGGGCGGCCGCAAAGGCGGCTACGGCCTCGCGGCCGTCCACGGCGCTGTGGCAGACACCGAAAGGGGCCAGCATCTCCTGGAGCACGGCACGGCTGACGAAGTCATCTTCGGCGATCAGGATCCGCATGGGTCAGCTCCTCGCATGAGAGGGGTTGGCAAGCGCCCGTTGCCTGGTCCATTCGGTCAGGTACTGGTCCAGCCGCTGCAGCTCCCGGTCGAGCCGGGACAGGACTGCCGGCGCCTCGGCCAGGCTTCCTGCACGGCCCAGCATCTCCAGCTGCCGGGCCAGCTCATGGGCCGCCGGGGCGCCAAAGTTGCCGATCATGCCCTTCAGGGTGTGGGCCTCCCGGGCCAGGGTGGCAGCATCACCCGCCCCGATGGCGGCGGCAATGGCAGCCAGGCGCTGCGGGCTTTCGGCTTGAACATGGGCCACCAGGCGGCCCAGGATCTCCACGTTGCCGTTCAAGGTGGCGGTCAGGACGGTCAGATCCGCGGGAGGCGATGCCCCGGCCCCCGCCGGAGGCTGGCTCCCGGTGCCGGTTGCCGGCAGCGGTCCCGGCCCGCGGCTCAGGTAGCGGTCGAGAATGGCCTGGAAGGCCTCCAGGCTCACGGGCTTGGTCAGGTAGTCGTCCATGCCGGCATCAAGGCACCGTTGTTGGTCCTCGGCCATGGCGGCAGCGGTCATGGCGACGATCGGCACGTGGCGGCTGGTGGCGCGCTCCAGCTGGCGGATGGCGGCGGTGGCCGCCAGGCCATCCATCTCCGGCATCTGCACATCCATGAGCACCAGATCGAAATCCTCCTGCTGCCACGCGGCCAGCGCCTCGCGGCCGGTGGCGGCGGTGGTGACCGACAGGCCACGCCGGGCCAGGAGGTCGCAGGCCAGCTCCCGGTTCACCAGGTTGTCCTCGGCCAGGAGAACCCGGCCCTGCAAAAGGGGCAGCTGGGCTGGGGCTGGCCCCTCCTCCCTGGGCGCGAGATCGTGCCGGGTCACCAGGCCGGCCTCGCCCCGGTCGGCCAGGCAGCGGTCGATGGCTGCGGCCAGCTCCCGGTCCCGGATCGGCTTGGTGAGGTAGCCACTGGCGCCGGCCGCGCGGCAGCGGGCGGCGTCGCCCCGGAAGCCGGCCGAGGTCATGAGGATGATCCGGGTGGCGGCCAAGGCATGGTCGCCCGTGACCGCCGCGGTGACCGCAAAGCCATCCAGGTCCTTGAGCCCCAGATCCACCAGGGCGACGGCAAAGGGCCTCTCGGCGGTGGCCGAGTGCAGCCGCGCCAAGAGCTCCTCGCCGGAGCCCGCCACCCCCACGTCCATGCCCCAGGCGGCCAGGGTTTCGGCCAGGATCTGCCGGCTGGTCCGGTTGTCGGCTGCGACCAGCACCTTGACCCCAGCCAGGGCCGGAGGCTCCACCCCGGTCTGGGTGAGCGCGGGTGGGGCCGGCGACACCAGCCGGTCCGGCAGCCGGAGCGGCAGCTCGAAAAGGAAGGTGGAGCCCTGGCCGACCTGGGAATGGACACCGATGTCGCCACCCATCATGGCCACCAGCTTCCGGGAGATGGCCAGGCCCAGGCCGGTGCCTCCGAACTGGCGGGTAAACGACCCGTCCACCTGGGAGAAGGGCTTGAACAGCCGATCGAGCTTGTCGGCCGGGATGCCGATGCCGGTGTCCCGGACCTGGAAGGAGAGCCGCGGCACCGGGGCCGTGGCCGGTCCCTGATCCGGCAGCACCTCCAGGGTCACCTCGCCGGCGGCCGTGAACTTGATGGCATTGCCGATGAGGTTGACCAGGATCTGGCGCAGCCGGGTGGGGTCGCCCACCACCTGAGCCGGCACCCCGGGCGCCAGGCGGCGGTTGAGCTCCAGGCCCTTGTCGTGGGCCGCCAGGGCCTGGGCCGTTACCACCTCGTCCACCAGGGCCGGCAGGTCGAAGGGGATGGCCTCGACCTCCAGGCGGCCGGCCTCGATCTTGGACAGGTCGAGGATGTCGTTGATCACCCCCAGCAGGCTGTAGGCAGAGGTCTTGGCCATGGTCAGGTAGCGGCGCTGCAGCTTGTCCAGCTGGGTGTCCAGGACCAGCTCGGTCATGCCCAGGACGCCGTTCAAGGGGGTGCGGATCTCGTGGCTCATGTTGGCGAGAAACTCGTCCTTGGCCCGGCTGGCGGCCTCGGCCCGCTCCTTGGCCCGGAGCAGCTCCCGGTCCGCCCGCTGCCGCTGCACGGCCAGGGCGTAGAGGGCGGCCAGCCCGGACACGACCTTGAGGTCCTGGGTGGTGTATTCCCGCTCGGCATTGGCCAGGGCGATCTGGCCCACCAGGGTGCGGCCGATCATGGCGGGCACCGACAGGAAGCGCTGGATCGGCAGGTGGCCCTCCGGCACCCCCCGGGAGCGGGGATCGACAGCCACCTCGTTGGTGAGGACCGAGGTTCTGTTCTGGAGCACCCAGCCCCACAGCCCTCCCCACTGGTGGAACACCACCGGCTGGCCCTCCCGGTAGTCCCCTGGCACCTGACACCGGTCCCACACCTCCCGGGACAGCATGGTGGAGACCAGATTGCCGGTGGCCGGATCGATGTGGCCCACATAGCCAATGGCGCTCCCGGTCAGGGACTGGGCCTTGGCCAGGGTGAGGCTGGCCACGTCATCCAGGCTGTCCGAGGCCAGGAGGCTTCTGGCCAGGGCCACCAGGGCGGCATTCACCGCCGCCTCCCGCTGCAGGCCCTCCTCGGCCAGCTTGCGCTCGGTGATGTTCTCGAACAGACCCACATAATGGCTGGTCCGGCCCTGGTCATCCCGGATCGGCGAGGCGTTGGCCGCGATCCACAGGAGGTCGCCGTCCGGCCGGCGGTGCAGGACCGCCCCCTGCCAGGTCCGGCCGCTGGCGAGGGCGGCCACCAGCTGCTGGCGCTCATCCGTTCCCAGGCCCGTTGCCGGCAGGTCCTGGACGAGTCTTCCGGTCAGGGAGTCTTCAGGCAGGCCGGCGAGGAGGTAGAAGCAGTGGTTGGCGTACTGGATGACACCCTGCCGGTCGGTGATCAGGGCGGCCGCCGGGCTCTGGTCCAGGGCGCGGGAGACAGTGGCAAGCCGCCCCTGGGCCAGGACCAGGTCGGTGATGTCGTGGCCGGTCTCGATGAAGCGGTCGATCTCCCCTTCAGGGTTGCGCAGGGGCCAGGCCGTGACCTGGACGATCCGCTCGTTGCCGGCGGCATCGAGATGGACGTGGGTGGTGAAGGCCGGCTCGCCGGAAGCTGCCACCAGCCGCACCGGGCAGGGATGCTCCCCGGCGTCGCAAGGGCTGTCCCGGTGGTGCGAGACCTGGTGGCAGGTGAGGCGGTCAGCCACCGGATCCAGGGAGGCGGCCGCCAGCCGGGCGGCGCGGTTGGCCATCAGGATGCGATACTGGCGGTCGATGACCGTGATGCTGTCGCCGATGGTGTCGATCACCGTCTGCAGAAAGTCCTGGGTCTCTTGCAGCTCCCGGATGTGCTGCTCGTGGATGGCCTCCCGTTGGGCGGCCTCCGCCACCAGGGCCTGGCGGGACTCCCGCAGGCTTTCTTCCGTCCGCCGCAGGTGGCGGGAGAAGAGGAAGATCAGGAAGGCGAGGCCTGCCGCGCCGGCCAAAGCGAGGAGCAGTGCCAGGCGCTGGAAATGCCGGTTGATCGCCGTCAGATCGGTGAGCGCCGCCAGCCGGGCCGAGCTGGGCAGGACCATGGGGGGCAGCGGCTGGACGCTGGCCGCAAACAGGCGGGCGCCGGCGGTGCGGCGCTGGTAGCCGGCGCCCGGCTCCGGCCGGGCGGCGAGGAGCCCCAGGATGGGAGCCGGCAGGTCGGCGCTCTCGGAGCCCAGCAGGAGCGAGCCGGGCAGCCGCTCCCAGTCCCCGGCCCGGGGGGCCAGCCGCTGCCGGGCCGCCCCTGGCAGGCCGGCCAGTTCTGCCTTGTCCAGCACCAGATAGACCCGGGTGCTGGCGAGGAAATGGACATAGGCGCCAAGATGCTCCAGGAGCGCGGCCAAGCCGAGGCCCAGCTCGACAAAGTCCAGCAGCTCGCCGTTGTGGAGCCAGGGCCGGACGAGGCACAGGGTGACGTCTCCGTCCTGGTCCAGCTCCAGGCCCAGGCTGTGGCCAGCGGCCTGGCGGGCCGCTGCCAGGGTCGGCCGGGCGGCGGCGTCCCCGAAGAGATCCGGTCGCTGGACCCGCAGAAAGGCTCGGCCCTCGGGATCGTGGAAGACCAGGTGGGCAATCCCCTTGGCCCGGGCCAGCTCGCGGTACAGGTCTTCGACCAGGGCCAGGAGCTGGCCCCGATCCCGGCTCAGGAAGGCCTGGCGTACCGGCCCGTTGGCCATGATGGCAGCGGCAAGGGCGTCCAGCAGCTGCTCCTCCTCGGCCACCGTCTGGGCGAAGTCGTGGGTGACCAGATGGAGGCTCAGGTCGCTCGCCCGATCGAGCTCCCGGTTCCAGAGCCAGACGGCCACCAGGACCGACAGGAAAACGATGCCGGCGAAGACAGCCACCAGCGGCACCAGAAGGCGGGGGCGCAGGTTGATCTCGGCCATGGCTTAGGCCCCGGGCGCCCTCCGGTCCACCAGGCCGCGGCGGGCGCCCGAAAGCTCCATGAGCGCCCCCACCTCCAGAATCAGGCAGACTTCGCCGTTGCCCAGGATGGTGCAGCCGGAGATGCCGGTCAGGCTGCCCATGTGGCTGATGTAGCCGGACAGGCCCTTGATCACCGTCTGCTGCTGGCCCAGGATCTCATCCACGAACAGGCAGATGGTCGCGGCCTGGGCCTCCAGGACGATGAGAATCCCTTCGTCCAGGCGCGGGCTGTCCGGGGTGACCCCATAGAGGTCGTGCAGGCGCAGCACCGGGATGAGATGCTCCCGGACCATCACCAGCTCCTGGCCGTCCGGGGAGACGGTGATGGCCTGGGCCGCCGGCCGGAAGGACTCCCGGATGGCCAGGATGGGCAGGATGTAGGTGGCCGCGCCCACCCGCAGCAGCATGCCGTCGATGATGGCCATGGTGAGCGGGATGCGCAGGACGATCCGGGTGCCCTGGCCGGGCTGGGAGGTGACGTCGATCTTGCCGTTGATCTTGGTCAGATTCTGCTTGACCACGTCCATGCCCACCCCGCGACCGGAGACATCGGTGACCTGGTCCGCCGTGGAGAAGCCGGGCAGAAAGATGAGGCCTGCCACCTCCCGGTCGGAGAGCTCGGCGCCGTCGCCGGCCAGGAGGCCCCGGGCCGCGGCCTTGGCCAGGATCTTCTTCCGGTCCAGGCCCCGGCCGTCGTCGGCGATGGTGATCCAGACCTCCCCCTCCTCGTGGCTGGCGGACAGGGTCACCCGGCCGGTGGCCGGCTTGCCTTTGGCCTGCCGCTCCTCTGGCGGCTCCAGGCCGTGGTCCAGGGAGTTGCGGATGAGGTGCACCAGGGGATCGGTGATGGTCTCGATCACCGTCTTGTCCAGCTCGGTCTCGACCCCCACCAGCTCCAGATCCACCTTCTTGCCGCATTTGCCGGACAGATCGTGAACCAGGCGGGTCATGCGGCGGAAGAGGCCGGCCACCGGGATCATCCGGATGGTCATGGCCACCTCCTGGAGCTCTTTGACGATCTTGCTCATCTGCTGGGCCGCCTTGTTGAAGCGGTCCAGCTCCAGGCCGGCGAGATCCGGGGAGTGGAGGATCATGTTCTCGGCGATCACCAGCTCGCCGATGAGGTTGATGAGGCTGTCCAGCTTGTCCAGATCCACCCGGATGTCCTGGCGCCGGATGGCGGCCGCCAGGGGCGCCTCGGTGCGGGGCGGACCGGCCGCCGGCGCCACGGCCTGCTCCGCCAGGGCCTCGGAGACCTGCTCCGGGGTGGCGGCGCCCATCTCCACCAGGATCTCGCCGATGGGGGCTTTCTGGCGGGCCAGGGCCAGATCCACATCGGAGGCCGTCACCACCCCCCGTTCCACCAGGATCGCGCCCAGGGGCTTCTTGCCGGAGGACAGCCGCAGCCCGGCGGGCAGCAGATCGTCCAGCAGCTCCAGGTAGAGATCCACCCCAATGATCTCGCCCGCGCCGTCGGTGGCAATGGCGGCTACCGCCCCTTTCCATACGTCCAGGAGGTTCAAGAGGGTGGCAGCGATCGGGGCCTGGTTGGCCAGCTGGCCCTGGCGGGCAAGATCGAGGATGGTCTCGGCCCGGTGGCTGAGCCTTTCCAGATCGCCGTAGCCCATGAAGCCGCAGTTGCCCTTGAAGGAGTGGAGGCGGCGGAAGAGCTCATGGACCAGCTCGACCCTGGCCGGCGATTTGCTCCAGTCCAGGAGCAGACCTTCCACCTCCTGGAGGATCTCGTCTGCCTCCTGGACGAAGCGCTGCCGCATCTCCGGGGTGATGGTCAGAATCAGCTCCGGAGGGGTCTCCTCCTCCGGGGCGGCCGGCTCCGGCTCCGGGCCTGGGGCCGGGGGGGGCGGGGTGGCCCGGGGCGGTGGCGCCGGTGCGGCAAGGGCAGTGGCGTTGTGGAGATCCGCCGCCACCGCCGCCGCCTCCGGGGCACTGGCCTCGTCACTGAGCTCGGCGGCCACCTGGTCCAGGGCGGAGCGGATGAAGTCGCAGGTGCGGCACAGAAGATCGATGTGGCCCGGCGCCAGGAGGAGCTGGCCGGTGCGGACCAGATCCAACAGGCTCTCGGCCGCATGGGCGGTGGAGGCAAGCCGGGTCAGGTTGAGAAAGCCGGCCCCTCCCTTGATGGAATGGAACAGGCGGAAGATGGCGTTGAGGACATCCAGCTGTTCCGGAGGGATGGCCTCGGGCCTTACGGCCACCTCCCGCAGGGCCAGGATGTCCGGCTCCAGCTGGTCCAAGAGATCCCGGCATTCGAGGACGAACTCGGCATAGATCTCCAGCATTTCGCTTGTGGGGGGCAGGGTCATATCCGTTTCCTGGTTGGGTCGTGGTCCCGGCCGGCGGCCGCCGGCCGGGGTGAGTCGGCGACCAGGCGCAGGACCTGGGCGGCGATGTCGGCCAGGGGCACCAGCCGCTCGGCGCCGCCCAGCTCGAACGCCTCCCTGGGCATGCCGAAGACCACCGAGGAGGCCTCGTCCTGGGCGATGTTCCGGGCCCCGGCCTGGCGCATCGCCAGCATGCCGGCGGCGCCGTCCCGGCCCATGCCGGTGAGCATGACGCCCACGGCATTGGCACCCACCTGCTGCGCCACCGAGTGCATGAGCACATCCACCGAGGGGCAATGGCCGCACACCTTCTCCCCCCGCCGGCATTCCACCTGGTAGACGCCGCCGGAGCGCACCACGCTCATCTGGAAGTCGCCGGGGGCGATGAGCACCCGGCCCGGCCTCACCCGGTCGCCGGTTTGTGCCTCCTTGACCTCCATGGCGCACAGGGAGCTCAACCGGTCAGCAAACATGGTGGTGAAGCCGGCGGGCATGTGCTGGACAACGACCACACCGGGACAAGCCACGGGCAGGGCGGCGACCACCTGGCGGATCGCCTCGGTGCCGCCGGTGGAGGCGCCGATGGCGATGACCTTGTCCGTGGATTCTGCCAGGGCCCCCGGGGCGGGCAGGGCGGCGGCGGCGAGCCCGGTCCGCCGGCCCTTCCAGTGGCTGACGTTGGCGGTGGAAGCGATCTTGATCTTGGTGCGCAGCTCCAGGAGCATGGCGGCCAGCCCCCGGGCCACGTCCGTGGAGGGCTTGGTGACGAAATCCACCGCCCCGGCCTCCAGGGCCTCGAGGGTGATCCTCTTGCCCCGGGCGGTGAGCGCCGACACCATGACCACCGGCAAGGGGTGCTGGGGCATGAGCCGGCGCAGGAACTCCACCCCGTCCATCCTGGGCATCTCCACGTCCAGGGTCAGAACATCGGGAGAGAGCTCGACGATCTTGTCCCGGGCCACGTACGGATCCGGGGCCGCACCCACCACCTCGAGGCCCGGATCCTGGGCCAGGCCCTGGCTGAGGATGCTGCGGACCAGGGAGGAGTCGTCCACCACCAGGACCCGGATGCGGCGCTTCGGCGTCAGGGCCATGGCTAGAGCCGCTGATAGACCGCCGGCATGAGGTAGCGGAACAGGCCCTGCTCCCGGCCCAGTGATTCGGAGTGGCCGATGAAGAGCAGGCCTCCCGGCTCCAGAGCGCTCTGGAAGCGGCTTACCAGGGCATCCCTGGTCGGGCGGTCGAAGTAGATCATGACGTTGCGGCAGAAGATGACCTGGAAAGGCTTCTTGAACGGAAAGGTATGGCTCATGAGATTGAAGCGCCGGAAGGTGACCTCCTGCCGCAGGCGGCCCGCCACCTGCCAGCGGCCGTCGGCCAGGCGCTGGAAGTAGCGCTTGCGGTAGGAATCCGGCAGGTCGGCGAGGGAATCTTCAGCATACACGCCCTGCCGGGCCACAGCCAACACCCGCTCCGAGATGTCCGTGGCCAGAACCCCGGCCTGCCATTGGGGGTAGGCGACGCCCAGGGCCTCCATGAGCAGGATGGCCAGGAGGTACGCCTCCTCGCCCGAGGAGCAGCCGGCGCTCCACAGCCGCAGATCCCGGCTGCCGGCTGCCTCCTCCTGGCGGATGATCCCCGGCAGCACCGTCCGGGCCAGCAGGTCGAAGTGGGCTCTTTCCCGGTTGAAGAAGGTGTAGTTGGTGGAGATGCGGTTGATCAGCTGATCCAGGGCCCGGCCCGAGGCATCGCTCACCAGATGGTCATAGAAGGCCCGGAAGCTGGGAAAGCCCTGCTCCCGGAGAAACTTCTGGAGCCTGCCCACCACCAGGGCCCGCTTCTGCTCGGTGAGGTTGATGCCGAAGCGCTCGCGGACCAGGCTGCGGATGAGGCCAAGCTCCTGGTCGCTGATCGCCATGAGGCCCGCGGGCAGCAGGCCGCCGTGAATCCCCATGCGCCCTCCCCGAGCGGCAGCGTCGAGATGGTGGCACCGGCCAACAGCGCCGGCAGCTGGAGCCGAGTCGTACCGTCATTACACAACGGCGCTCTTTCCGGTGTCAAGATGAGGGTGGCCCGGCGGGGTGCCAAACAAACAGGCAGCCCCGGGACGATCCGGGGCTGCCTGTGGGTGGCGCTCCTGCCGGTGCGGCAGGGGTCTCAGGCGGCAGCTCGCCTCCGGAGGCAGGCCAGGCCAGGGAGGACCGCGCCGAGCAGCCAGACCGTGGCCGGTACCGGCACCGGATCCACGGCGACAAAGGAGATGCCGTGCACCGTGGGCTGCAGGGTGCACCCCCAGCCGTCGCTCAGCAGCAGCCCGGCCAGATGGACCTCGCCGAATCCTGGGGTAAGGCCAAGAAAGCGCAGGCTCGCCAGGGTGAAGGCGCCCGGCTGGCCCAGATCCAGCTCGGCCGGTGAGAGCAGGGACAGGCTCTCCGCCAGCACGCTGCCCGGCAGGCTGGCGTCCACCAGCTGGAGGCTTTCGCCCAGGCCCGGATCGCCCAGGGCGCTGCCGAAGACGACGCTGTCGAAGGCCAGAAGGGCCGGATCATAGACCAGACGGAAGCTGAAGGCGCCCAGGGAGGGCGGCAGGCCGGTGCCCAGGCCGGCGATGTGGACGCTGAAGTCCACCGGGCCACCGACCACGGTCTCACTCAGCACCGGATCCAGGCTGAGGGTGCTGGCGCCGGCTGCGCCGGTGGCCAGGAGTGCTATCCCCAATACGATGATTGCAAGGAATCTTTTCATCATCAGGCACCCCGTTAGCGCATTTTGACCGGCATGGCCGGCGCCGCGCACCGCTGGCCGCGCGGTCGGGTGAATCGGGCCACCAGGTACCGGGCATCGACGATATCGAGGCTGCCGTCGTCGTTGAGGTCGTACTCGATCCGGGCGTGGGCCGGCAGGCTGCTGCGCATGGCCTGCATGAGAGCGATGAGGTCGTCCCGGTCCACACAGCCGTTGCTGTTGATGTCCGCCGTCCGCCGGACCACATAGGGCCGCATCATCTCGTTGTCCTCGTGATCGACGATGTGGCAATGCCAGACAAAAAGGCCGGAGACATCGAACCTGGCCTTGATCCGGGTCACCTCGCCGGGATAGGCCACCACCGTGTCCTTGAAGCCTTCTTCGTGGGGCAATGCCGGCACCGGGGCGCTCATGGGATCCGCCATCGCCATCGGCATCATGGTGGCCGGGTCCACGGCCAGGGCCTGACGCTCGATGGTCTCGAAGCGCACCAGGTGCAGGTGGATGGGATGGGCGTCCATGGTGAGGTTATAGAGCTCCCAGACCTCGGTGTCCCCCAGGCGCGGCGCCTCGGTGACCGCGTCCATCCACATCATCGGCATGGCCATGCCGCCCGCCATGACCGTCCCCAGGGTGGCCTCCCGGGGTCCGAAGGGGAACGCGCCGGCGGAAAAGCAGGGGGGAATGTCCCCGGGCACGGCGGTGATGGCCCCGGTGGCCGGGTCCACGGTCACGCAGACCTGCGCGGAATCCATTTCGTTGAGGGACAGCTGCCGGGTGGTCGCCGCCAGTCCCAGAGGGGGCTCCGCCGGCAGAAGCAGGTCCTCCGGAGCGGTGGTGGTGGCGTCTCCAGGCTGCAGCAGGCTGTTGCGCACCACAAACTCCATGACCTGGCCGGTGGTGGCCGGGTCGGCCACCGGATCGGCCGGGAAGCCGCCGAACGGCGCATCCGGCCCGGTGTTGATCATCCGCACCCGGGTGCCGTCCGGCAGGGCCGAGAAATCGACGATCACGTCGGCCCGTTCGGCGGGGGCCATCAGGAGGGCCTGGTCAGCCGAGGGAACCGGCACCACCGTGCCGCCGGGTGTGCCGTCATAGACGGTGCTGGTGCCGGTCTGGATCCGCACCACGGCGGGGAGAAACCCCTGCTCGGCGCCGATCTGGAAGAAGGGCAGCTCGCCGCCCTCCGGGGTTTGCAGGATGAGCGCCAGGTTGAGAAAGCGCGCGGTGCAGCCGTTGAGCAGCCGGAAGCGGTATCTGGCCGGCGCCACCTCCAGGGCCGGCCAGGTGGTGCCGTTCACCACCATGGTGTTGAAGAAGACCTCCGGGTTCCAGATCGGGGAGACGTCCGAGGCCGGGTCCGGGATGAAGGGGATGTTGAGGGAAGCCGGATCCAGGCCTTCAAAGAAGGCGCGGTTGTCGGGATAGAACAGCGAGCCGTCGGCGTTGAAGGCCCGGTCCTGGATGGCGATGGGGATCTCGCGGATGGTGGCCCGGTGCGCGCCGTCGAAGTTGGGGTCTCCTGCGCCGTTGACCGGCGCCGGTCCCGGCAGCACCGCCGGCAGGCCGCTGGCTGCGTCGAGGACGAAGGCATCCCCGTAGAGGCCGCCGCGGATGAGCCAGAAGCCGGCAGGGCCGGCCACGACGTTCAGCCGGGTCATGCCCAGGGCATGGTCGTGGTACCAGATGGTGGTGGCGGGCTGATCGTTGGGGTAGCCGAAATAGGCGGATCCGGGCACCGCGTTGGTGCGGTCGTACTGGTCAAAAAAGCCCCCTTGGGTGGCATAGCCGGCCGGGATGTTGTTCGCTGCCGGCAGCCACCAGGCCTCGGGATAGCCGTCGCTTTCCGGTCCGACGTGGGCGCCGTGCACATGGGTAACGATGGGCACCGGCCCGGTGTAGGGTGCGCTGCTCTGGCCCCGGCAGTCGGTGCGGGGGGTGCCGTCGATGCAGTCCTGGGGCGGGTTGGCCCAGTGCAGGGTCTGGTCCACGGGCAGGAGATGGGGCAGGTAGCCGCCGTTGGCGTCCACCAGGCCATTGATCCAGCGCACGGTGGTCGGCACACCTGAGGTGGCCTCCACGGTGAAGGCCGGGTAGTTGAAGGTGGTGCCGGGAACCGGTGCCACGGCCGGTGGGGTGTCTTCCGCCCGGCCATAGCTCCACACGGTGGTGGGGGCAAAGGTGTCGCCGCGGCCGTTGACCGTGTTCCAGATGCCGCCGGGCAGGATCTGCTGCTGGAACTGCCGGACCGCAATGTTGTAGTCGGCGGCCGGGGCGCCCGGCTGGACGCTGCTCGGCGGCAGCTCCGGCGGGATGACGAGCGGGATCACGTACTTGGGGATGGATTGGGGGTCAAGGCTTCCCCCGGGCAACGGCGCCGCCTGGCCCGGCGCCGCGCTGGCGGCCGCCAGACTGACGGCCAGCAACATCTGCCAATAGCCACGTCTTGTTCTCATAACCGTCTTGCCTCCCCGATTCAGGTTGAGTGTGGGTTGCTGTGCTGCCCGGCGGCTCGTCTCCAACGCCGTGAACCGCCGTCGATCCTGCCAGAGCCTCGAAGCAAGATCGGTGCCTGGCAGGGCGATGAGCCCGGGCGGCAAAAAAAGAGGCAGCAGGGTAGATGGGTGGAGCGCAGCGCAACCCATCTCGCCCCGGCCGGGTGCTGGGTTGCGGCTGTCGCCTCCACCCATCCCACGCATCGACGCATCCGATTGAGCGGCGTGACGGCCGAAAAACCGCCATGGTGGCCGTTGGCTCTTGAGAACGAGTTGCCGGGCCCGGGCCTGGCCCGGACCGGCCCGGCAGGGCAGCAGGGTAGCATTTGGGGGGGCGTGAGCGTTCCTGTGGGGCAGGACGGACGTCCAACCTGGCAGGACGGTGGGACCAAGGAAGAGCGGGCAGGGGTGGCTGCCAGGGGTGACCCTGGCCGGCGCGATCAGAAGAAGCGGTCGATGAGCTCGGCGAGGCGGGGGAAGTTGATGGGCTTTACCATGTAGGCGTCGCACAGCTGGCTTTGGAACATGTCGAGGACGATGTCGCTGTCGCTGACCGCCGTGGTCATGACGATGCGGCAGGGGGCGGCAGCCACCAGCTCGGTCTCCAGGCGGCGCATCTCCTTGGCTACTTCCCGGCCGTCCAGACCCGGCATCATGATGTCCAGGCAGACCAAGTCGTAGGGCCTCTTTTCGGTGTGGGCGGCCTTGAAGGCCAGGATGGCCTCGTAGCCGTCCACCGCCACGTGGCTCACCCCGTAGCGGCCCAGGAACTCCTGGAGCAGATACCGGCTGACGAACTCGTCCTCCACCACCAGCATGCGCAACGGCCGGACGCCAGGGGCCGCCGGCACCACCGGTGCAGGCGCCGCCGAGACGGCCGGGGCCGGGGCTGCGGCCGGCAAAGAAGGCGGTGCCGGCTTGGAGGGCGGGGCGGCGGCGGCCGGCTGGCGCCAGGCAATGAGGGCCTCCCGCAGGCGTGCGCCCTCGGCCGCGGTGGCAGGGCTGGGCTTTGCGCCCTCGTCGATCAGGCGCAGGATCTGGTCCCGGCTGGCGAGCAGGAGATCGAGCAGCGGGGGGGAAAAGGGGCAGGTGCCCTGGCGCACTGCGTCGATGGCCGATTCCACGTCGTGGGTGAAGGCGGCTACCCCGTCGAAGCCGAACATGGCCCCCGACCCCTTGATGGTGTGGAAGGCCCGGAACAGCCGGTTGAGCTGCTCCGGCACCGGAGACGCCTCCCGCAGCTCCATGAGGGTCTCCTCGATGTCGTCCAGAAGCTCGCTGGCCTCTTCGCGGAAGATCTCGGCGTCCATGGGTATCCTCGGCTCAACTGCGCTTGGCGATGCCGTACTTCTTCATCTTGTATTGGAGCAGGCTCTTGGCGATACCCAGCTCGTGGGCGGCATGGGCCTGCACCTGACCGGCGTTGGCCAGGGCCCGCCGGATGAGGTGCTCCTCCACGGTGGCCAGGACGTCCGGCAGCGGGACATGGCTGGGCAGGAGCCGGTCCAGGTCGGGGCCAGCCGACCAGTCCGAGCGGGGCGGCGCCTCGCCGCCCGCCGGCTGCAGGTCCTCCTTCTGGATGGTGCTGCCGGAGGCCAGGATGACCGCCCGCTCCACCGTGTTCTCCAGCTCCCGGACATTGCCCTCCCAGGGCAGGCTCATCAGGTAGCGCAACGCCTCCGGCGCCACCGTAAGCCCCGGCCGGCCCATGATCCTGGTGTGCTTGGCCAGAAGATGGGCCACCAGCAAAGGGATGTCGTCGGCCCGCTCCCGCAGCGGCGGCAGCTGGATGTGCACCACATTGAGGCGGTAGTAGAGATCCTCCCGGAAGCTGCCCCGTCCCACTTCGTCCTTGAGGTCCTTGTTGGTGGCCGCCACCACCCGCACGTCCACGGTCAGGCTCCTCGTGCCCCCCACCCGCTCGAAGGAGCGCTCCTGGAGCGCCCGCAAGAGCTTGGTCTGCAGGGCCGCCGACATATCGCCCACCTCGTCCAGGAACAGGGTGCCGGAGTCCGCCAGCTCGAAGCGGCCCTTGCGCAAGGCCACGGCGCCGGTGAAGGCCCCCTTTTCGTGGCCGAACAGCTCGGACTCCAGGAGGGAGTCGGCCAGGGCGGCGCAGTTGACCGAGACAAAGGGGGCGTCCTTGCGGTTGCTGTGGAAATGGATGGCCCGGGCCACCAGCTCCTTGCCGGTGCCGGATTCGCCGGTGATGAGCACGGTGGCCGGGGTGGGCGCCACCTTCTCGATCAGGTGATAGACCGCCAGCATGGCCGGGGTCTTGCCCACCAGGTTGGCGAAGCCGTACCGATCCCGCAGCTCGGCCAAGAGCCGCCGGTTCTCCCGCACCAGGCCGAACAGCTCGATGGCCTTCCGGACGTTGACCACCAGCTCGTCGTTCTTGAAGGGCTTGACCAGGTAGTGGTAGGCGCCGGCGCGCATGGCCTCCACGGCCTTGTCCACCTCGCCGAAGGCCGTCATGATCATCACCGGCAGATCCCGGTCCATGGACTTGATGGCCTTCATGAGGTCGATGCCGTCCATGCCCGGCATGCGCATGTCGGTGACCACCATGTCCAGGTCCGCCTCCCGGGCCACCCCCAGGGCTGCCTCACCGCTGGCCGCGGTCAGGACCTCGAAGCCCTCGTCCCGCAGCAGCTCGGCCAGGATCAGCCGGTAGTTGGGCTCGTCGTCGACGATGAGAACCGTGTGCATGGGCCAAGAGCTTCGTGGGGGTAAGCCCCTGCCGTTGGGGCCAGGATGGCGCCTGCGCCGAGGGAGGACAGGGACGTCGGACTGAACGGGTCGGGGGTGCCCGCAAAGGTTAGCCGGACCGACGGCGCCGCGTCAAGCGTTCCCGGATCGGACCCATGACCGCCTCGGGCACCAGGGTCTTGCCGCCCACCCGCCCCATGGCGGCCTGGGGCCGCGCCGCCCCGTGGAAGTCCGAGCCACCGGTCACCACCAGGCGGCAGCTGGTGGCAAGACGCACCAGGCGCCCGGCCATGGCCGGATCGTGATCCGGATAGTACGCCTCCAGGCCATCGAGACCGGCGGCCGCCAGCTTGCCCACGAAGCGCTCCAGGCGCCGGAAGGAGGCCAGGCCGATTGAGCCCGGGTGGGCCAGGACCGCGATGCCGCCAGCCGCCTGGAGAAAGGCGATCGCCTCGGCGGCCGGGAAGCGGAAGCGGCTGGCGTAGGCCGGCCGGCCCCGGCCCAGCAGGCGGTGGAAGGCCTCCTGCGCGGACCGGACATGGCCTTTGGCCTGGAGCAGGCGGGCGAAGTGCGGCCGGCCGATCTGGCCGCCGGCCGCCTCTGCCTGCAGCTCTTCCAGGCGAATGCCGATGCCCAGGCCCGCCAGCCGCTCGATGATGGCCAGGTTGCGCTGCTGCCGGCCCTCCTGCAGCTGGGCCAGCCGGGCCTGAAGACCCGGGTCCTCCGGGCGAAAGCCATAGCCCAGCAGGTGGAAGGGGACGCCATCCTGGCTGCTGCCGATCTCCACCCCGGAGAGCACCTCCACACCCAGCAGCTGGCCGGCGGCCAAAGCTGCCGCCACCCCGGCCACCGAGTCGTGGTCGGTGACACTGGCCGCAGCAAGCCCTTCCTCCCGGGCCAGGGCGACCAGGGCCGCCGGGGTGAGGGTGCCGTCCGAGCACGTGGAATGGAGATGGAGATCGACGCCGGGCATGGGGCATAAGTAGCCGGACAGCGGCTGGCTGTCAAACCCAATCCCGGGCAGGGACACCTCAAGGTCTGTGCCGTTCAGCGGTGTCCTTTCGACGGGCCGGAAAAGGCCGCGGCTGGGGCGGATATGTTTTTTGCGGGGGGGCCTGGACAGGCGGCGGGCGGGTTCCTTGCCGGGGCAGCGTGGCGGCGGGGGGAGCGCGCTGGAATTGACCAGTTGGGCCCTCCCGGTGGCGAACGCGGCAGGAGTGCGGAGAATGGTGTCGGTGATGGCCCCCGGTCTTCAGGGCGCAACGTCAGGCAGAAAGGACACCGCCAGCCGGCAGTCGTCCTGCCATTCGATCGCCGCCTGCAAGGTCTTTTCCGCCTGGCAGGCGCCGTCCTGGGTGGTGGCGGTCAGGACCAGGTCATGGACGCCTTCCCCAATCCGGCCGTCCCAGGCGGCCTGCACCTCCGGCCCCGTGCCCGCAGCCACCGTCTGCCCGTTGACCACCAGGCTCCAGGAGACCGGCTGGTCGGCCGGGGCAAGGATGGTGGCGGCGAGGTGAACGCGCTGGCCGGCCAGGGGCAGGGGGTTGAACCGGGCTGGCTCGCCGTGGAAATCCTCGATGGCCAAGGCGCCACAGGGATCGGCCACGATGCGGTAGATGGTGCTGCCGATGGTCAGGGCATAGATCGCCCCATCCGGCCCGTCCGCAAGCGCAGTGACCTTTTCCCCGGTGGCCAGGGTGGCGATCTCGCCGGCTGGCGACAGGGTATAGACGGTAAGGCCATCGGAGACATAGACCATGTGCTCCGGGTCCACGGCGATGGCGTTGGGGGCCTCGAAGGCGGCGGTGAGGAGGCTCATCTGACCGCCGGGGGTGATCGTGTAGACATTGCCCGCCACCGCATCCGTGAAGTAGAGGACGTCGTTGGCGTCAATATCCAGATGGAACCCGTCCCCCTGGTTGGACGTGCCGCCGGCAAAAATGGTCACCCGGCTGTAGGGGTCGATCTTGAAGATGGCGCCGCGATAGATGTCGGCCAAAAAGAGGTTGCCTTGCGTATCTGCCACCAGATCCCGGTTCAGGACGAACGTCCTGGCCAGGAGGGCCAGATCGGCATTGGTGCCGCCAAAGGGGATGCTGTAGAGGTAGTCGCTGTAGCCCGCGCCCTCGGCAAAGAAGAGCAGCTCGCCGGTCATCTCCTTGAAGGCCACCGAGATCGGGTTGTCGATGCAGGGCTCGGCAAAGACCCCCGGCGTGCCGTCGTCCTCGATCATGCCGATGTAGCTGTCGCAGGGCACCCGGGACGCGGCCCCCACCGAGTAGACCAGCCGGCCGGCGGGACTGAACGTCAGGTCCGCGATCCAGAGCCACGGCGGCGCCTGGGCCACCACCTCCAGCGCATACCCCGGCGCCACCAGCAGCTCCGCCCGCAGCCCGGGTGGACAGACCGCAAGGCTGCACACTGTTGACAGGACCACCAGGCCAGTCCGCATGAAACGAGTCATCGCCGTTCTTCCTTGTGATGCCGCTTGAGAGTTGCCATGCGCCGGCCGCACCCGAATGGATGCAACGCCGGAAGTCCGCTCTGGTGGCCGATGGAGAGGTCCCATAAGTCCCGTGCGCCCAGGAGAGCTATGGGAGCTATGAGAATCATAGGATTCGTGGGTTGCCATGCGCCGGGCGCACCCGAATGGGTACAACGCCGGAAGTTGGCCATGGTGGCCTCCCATAAGTCCTATAGGTCCTATACGTCCCATGGGTCCATGGGTCCATGGAAGTCATAGGACCTGTGCCCCGCCCCTGTTGCGGTCCCGCCGGTAGGCGGTCGCCGGCCGGCTACCGGCTACCGGTGGATGACGATGCTGCCGCCGCCCAGCGCGGTCGTGGCCTCGGCATCGTCGGCCTCGCCGGGCTGGTTGTCGTAGATGACCGTGCCGGTGGCCTTGTCCCAGATCTTCATCCGGAAGGTATCCACCCCGCCGCCGCCAGCGAGCTGGCCGTCGGTGGCGGTCAAGAGGAAGCCGAAGCCGCCGGCGCTGTTGATGGCGCCGTCTCCCTTGTATTTCGCCTTGGCACCGGCCACCACCAGCCAGTCGTAGCTGGTGCTGTGGAAGTTGAGCCCCGCCACCCTGAACTGGAATTCCGTCTGGCCTGTGGGCACTGTGGCGCCCCGGTGGTATCTGGCCGTGAAGCCGAAGCTGGCCTTGCCGGTCAGGGTCGGGTCCAGGGCATAGGCGCCGGCCGGCGAGGCGATCCAGCCGCCGCCGGTGACAAAGCCGGCCTCCGGGTCGTAGACCACCACGTACTGGAAGACGGCCTGGGCGGTGGCGCCGTCATCGTCGGTCAGGGTCAGGGCCAGGGTGTAGACCCCGGCCGCGGCATAGCTGTGGCAGCCGGCCACGGTGTCGGCGCCATCGCTCGTGCTGAAGAGGCCGTCCGTAACGGTGCCATCGTCCCAGTCCCAGACCGCGGCCGGCAGGTCCTCTTCACCCGGGTCATGGAAGACGGCGCTGGCGCAGACCTGGGTCTGGACCGCCACCGGATCCAGGATGGCCGTGATCGGCTCCAGGGCCGGCGGCCGGTTGGCGACGGCGATGGTCGTGGTGTCCGGCGGGCTGTCCAGAAGGCCGTCGCTGACGATCAGCTGGACGATGTAGACCCCCTCAAGGTCCGGGGTGAAGCTCGGCTGGGCGGCGGCCGGATCAGCAAGGGCCGCCACGCTGTTGGCCGGCCGGCTGGTGATGCTCCAGCGGTACGACAGGGGATCGCCATTGGCGTCCTGGCTGGCGGTGCCGTCCAGGGGCACCGTCTCGCCGGCCATCACCGTCCGGTCGGGTCCAGCCTCGGCCTGGGGCCGGATGTTCACCACATCCAGGACCACCGTATCCGGCTCGCTGGGCTCGTAGCCGTCGTGGACGATGAGCTGCAGGATGTACTGGCCGGGCTGATCGACGAAGAGGGTTGGCTGGGCCGCGGCCGGGTCGGAGAGGAGCGCGGTGCTGTCCGCCGGTTGATGGAGGATGCTCCAGGAGCAGGTGAGGGCATCGCCGTCCGCATCGCGGCTGGCCGTGCCGTCCAGGACCGCGAGGTCGCTTCCGATCTCCTGATCCGGACCGGCATGGGCCACCGGCGGCACATTGCCCACGGTCAGCAGCACGGTATCCGGCTCGCTGGCGTCGATCCCATCCTGGACCGTGAGCCCGATGCGGTACTCGCCGTGGCGATCGATGATGAGAGACGGCATGGCTGCCGTGGGATCCGCAAGGGTGCTGAGACTTCCGGCCGGCGCCTCGAGGATCGTCCACTGATAGCTGAGGCCGTCGCCGTCCACGTCGCTGCTGGCCGAGCCGTCGAGAATGACGGTGTCGCCGATGAAGACCGGCTGGTCTGGCCCGGCATGAGCCACCGGCCGGACGTTGCCCACCGTGAGGAGCACCGTATCCGGCGCGCTCTCTTCGTGGCCGTCCCCCACCACCAGCTGGAGGAGGTAGGCGCCGTGGCGGTCGATGGCCAGGGTCGGCATCGCAGCCGTGGGGTCGGACAGCTGGCTTAAGCTGTCCAGGGGCGCGGCCAGGATGCGCCAGAGATAGCCCAGGGCCTCGCCGTCCGCGTCGGTGCTGGCCGAGCCGTCCAGGAAGGCCAGATCACCGATGAAGACATGCTGATCCGGGCCGGCATGGGCCACCGGCCGGCGGTTGATGTGGAAGGGGGCAAAGGCCAGGGTCACCCAGTTGCCGTCGAGCAAGGCCTGCAGCACGAAGTCGTACTCGCCGCTGGCCAGTCCTGCGGTGGCAAAGGTCTCGGTCAGGGTCTGGGACTGGCCGGCGGCCAGATCCAGGACCGCCGTTCGGGTGCCGATTCTGGTCTGGCCGTCGATGGCGGCCAGGAACTGCCGGAGGGCCAGGCCGCTCACGGGCAGACTGCCGGTGTTGGTGATGGTGACCACGCTTTCCTGGGCAGCCCCGGGTGCCAAGAGGGGATGGAGCACCGCGGCCTGGGCCGCCAGGGACTGGGTCGGGGGGATTCGCACCTCGTACTGGGCCTGGTCACTGGCCAGAATCGTCTGCGCAGCCCCGGCCACCACCTCGGCCAAGACGAGGTAGGAGCCGCCTGCCATGGCCTGGCCGGAACAGAGCGAGGTGCTGGTGATCATGGCCCCCGGCACCAGCTGGCCCAGATCGCGGCTGTCGGCAAAGACCTGCTGGCTGCTCTGGTCCTCGATCCGGAGCCGCAGGCTGGCTGCATCGATCACCCGGTTGGTGGTCAGGTTCTGGACCAGGCTCTCCAGTCGCACGGTGTCGTTGGCCCCGTAGACGGTCCGGTCCGTCGCAATCCGCAGGGACACCTGGGGCTCGTCCGCCTGGGCATGGCTGATGGCAAAGGCGGCGACGGCCTCGTGGATGTCCTGGCCCTGGCCATCGACGAGCCGGCCCCGCACCCGGTAGCTGCCGGCCAGAAGGTCGGCGGTCTCCCAGGCGGCGGAAAGGAGCGCGGCAGCGCCCGGGGCCAGCGCCCCGGTGGCCTGGCCGGGGAAGGTGGCCAGGACCGTGCCGCCAGCGTCCTCGATGGTCAGTTCGGCGGCAAAGGTGGCGGCCAGGGCACTGGTGCTGGTGACCTGGGCGAAAAGCTGCACCGGCGACCGGGGGCCGTACTGGGCCGCATCGGTGGCGACGGTGATCGCCCCCCGGCCGCCACCGGGTGCCGTGGCCTGGGTCAGGTTGTTGCACTCGGTGTGCTCGGTCAGCCGGTCGTCCGCATCCACCACAGCGGAAAGGAGATCCCCGGTGGCGATGGCCCCGGCGGTCGGCAGTTGGGCCGTGACCGTGGCCCCCGGGGCCACTGGTCCGATGACGGTGGTGCCCAGGAGGATGCCGCCGGCATAGGGATCGCCGTTGTAGACCGCCACCAGGATCTGGTCCGGGGACGGGATGTTGCCGCCATTGCCGATCCGGCAGCTCAGGGTGAACGGCGTACCGAGGCCGTTATCCGTGATTGCGAGATCGCTTGCGGTCAGATCCGGATACACGGCCGGTGCCGGCACCGAGATCTGGTTGTTGTCCTCCCGGCATTCGTCCACCAGGCCGTCCGGGTCCACCACGGCATGGATGGCAGCGCCGCCGGTGATGCCGGCCATTTCTGGCAGAAGGACATCCAGGAAGCTGTCCGCCGCCAGGGCCGGCACTGACACCGTGGCGAGCAGGATGCCGCCAACAGCCGGATCGCCTTCGTACACCGCTACCGTGCTCGTCGATGCCGTGGCTGCGCCGGCATTGCCCACCCGCACCGACAGGCTCAGGGATGACTGGTGGTCGACCAGCTCCGGGCGGGCCAGGGTCAGGTCCACGCCCGGCGTGGCATCGGCGGCGCAAGCGCCGGAGGAGCGGGCGTTGTTGCCCTCGTCCGTCTCGGCAACGGCCCCCAGGCTGTCCACCCAGACCAGGATCGGCGCATCCCGGTAGGGCAGGCTGCCGGTGACCGGGATGTTGACCAGCATCTCGGCGCCGGGCAACAGCGCCATGACGGTGCTGGCCCGGCCCAGGAGGAGATCAACGGCCGGGTCATAGAGGCCGTTGCGATTGCTGTCCGAGAAGGCCGCAGCATCCACAAAGGGCTGGGCCGCGCCCTCGCCCTGGTTGGTGACGAAGACCGCCAGCGTGCCGCTCAGGCTCAGGGTGTGCGGATCCTGGGCCACCCCGCTCATCTCCAGGCCGGCGATGGCCAGATCCGGCAAGGGGCCGGCGCTACCCGCCGGCGCCAGCGCCACCTGGCCGACCTCGGTCAGGGTGTTGGCCGCCAGGGTGAGGCTGTAGGCCTTCGTTTCGTAGCCCGGCA